>JBQLZI010000346.1:0-2066 GCA_052168195.1 Phycisphaerales bacterium | reverse complement strand
CGAACTGGGGTTGGAATACGTCTCCTGCTCCCCCTTCCGCGTTCCCGTCGCCCGTCTCGCCGCCGCCCAGGCCGCGCTCGACGACAAGAAACGCCGATCCTGAAACCGGCGCCTCCGGCGGCCCAACAATCGAGGGCCGCATTCGAGGAGGAAGCCATGCCCATCGCCCGCACGATCCCGTCCGCCGCGCTCGCGCTCTCGCTTGTTGTCGGCATCGCCGGCGCCCCTGCCGCGCTCGCGCACGCCTCAGCGCTCAACGAAGCAACCTCGGCAAGCGACCTCGCCGACGCACTCATCGATCGCGAGCAGAACTTCACGCCAGACGATCCCGCCGCCGCGAAGTCCGCGCTGGTCCGCGCCATGGACGCCGAGCCGAACAACGCGACGTGGCCCCTCGCGCTGGGCATCCTCACCATGCGCACGGGGGACGCCGCCGACGCGGAGCCCTACCTCGACAAGGCGGTCGACCTCGCTCCTGACAACCCGGACGCGCTGAACTGGCACGCGAACATGCTCTTCGCGACCATCAACGACGCGAGCATCTTCGCCAAGGGCCGCATGGCCGGCAAAGCCCGGGACCAACTCCAGCGCGCCGTCGAGATCGATCCGTCCTACGTCGACGCCCGCATCGCGCTCATCGAGTTCTACCGCCAGGCGCCCGGAATCGCCGGCGGCAGCAAGAAGAAAGCCCGAGAGCACGCCGAAGCCCTCACGAAGTTCGACGCCGGGAAGATCCACGGCCACCGGCTGCTCGCGCAGATCGCGATGCAGGACGACGACTGGGACGAGGCCAACCGCCAGGCCCTCCTCGCCGCCGAGGCCGCCAGCACAGGCGAGACACGCGCCCGAATGCTGATGGTGCACGCGTACGGCCTCCTCACCGAGAAGGAAGACCCCGCCGCGGCCCTCCCCATCGCGAAAGACGCGTACGAGACCCTCGGCCCCGACACCGACGACTTCTCCACCGTGTACGTCTACGCCCGGGCTCTGGCCGAAACGGGCGACTGCGCCGCGGCCGTCCCGCTCTTCGAGCGCGTGCTCGTGCTCAACGAGGGCGCGAAGACCACCCGCTACATGCTCGCGGAGTGTCTCGCGAAGCAGGGACAGACGGGTAAAGCGATCGCGATGTACGAGGAGTTCCTGGAGCGCTTCCCGAGCGACGACCTCGCGAAGGACGCGAAGAAGGCGCTGCGGAGCCTCGGGAAATAATAAGCCCGCCGGGCGGCGGGCTGTGAATCAAACTCGCGTTCGGGGCTCGGCTCAGTCCAGCCGCTTCTCGATGGTCTCGAGGATGATCTTGCCGAGGTTCTCGTCGCCGCCGGAGTGAACGGTGACCTTGGTCACCGCGTCCGAGTCGCGCGCGGTCAGCACGCGGATCGTCGTGCCCCGGGCGTTGCGGGCCTTCACTTCGCCGGCGAGCGCGTCGAGTTTCTCTTCAACGATGTCGTACTTCAGGTCGTCGCGGAGGGCCGCCAGCGACTCGTTGTGCACCTTCTCCACGCTGCCGGGCAGGTACGCCTCGAGCGTGCGGAGCGGGGTCAGCGTGTACGACGTCCCGGTCTTGGTCGAACCCGAGCACCCCACCAGCGCGAGCGGGGCGGCGACCGCCACCGAAGCGGCGAGGATCATGGAAATCGAGGTGGTTCGCACGGTTGTGTCTCCTTCGTGGTCGGCGCGGGAAAGCCGCGCAGGCCGCCGAATGTACCCGCTCCCGCCCGCCCCCGCATCCTCGGGCGGCCCGGCCCGGGGGTACGCTTGACCCGATGACGCCCCCCGCGCCGACGCCCAGCGACGCCCAGCCCCTGCTCAACGCCGGCTCTGCGTTCGTCCTGCTGCTCGGCCTGATCGCGCTGGCGTGCGTCGTCGCGTTCCGCAAACGCATCCTCGATTTCGCCGCCCTCCGCGATCGTGCGAGCCGGGCCAGGGAAATCCCTGGCGGCCGCTGGGCGCTGGCGGGATTCGCCGGCTGGTGCACATGGGTCTTCGGCATGGCCGCGGCGGCATCGTTCCTGAGCCGATCGGGCGAGCCCCCTTCGCTTCCCGACGCCGCACTCTGGTCCGCGCCC
>JBQLZI010000345.1:0-2075 GCA_052168195.1 Phycisphaerales bacterium | reverse complement strand
CGCGGTGATCTTGATGAGGTCGGCGCCGCGCTTGACCTGGTGCCGCACCGCCTTGCGCGCCTCGTACGGGCCGTCGGCCACGCCCACGAACGGCGTGGGGTAATCGAAGAGATCGTCGCGGTACCCGTGCGTGCCGTCGCCGTGCCCGCCGGTCGGGGTGATCGCTTCGCCCGCGGCGAGGATGCGCGGGCCGACGATCTCGCCGCGGTTGATCGCGTCGCGCAGCGCGAAGATCGCGTCGCCGCTCGCGCCCACGTCGCGGACCGTGGTGAACCCCGCGTCGAGCGTGCGCTTCGCGTAGACGACCCCGTGGAGCGCCGCGTCGGCGTCGCTCTCCTGCACAGCCCGCAGCCGCGCGTCGGGCGCCATCTCGCCCGTCAGGTGCACGTGGCAGTCGATCATGCCCGGCATCACGAAGAGTCCCGACAGATCGAGCACCTCGGCATCGTCGTCGCCGATCTGGGCGCCGGTGGTGAAGCCGCGCCGGACCTCCGCGACCTTGCCGTCGCGCACGACGAGCGTCGCGCCGGACTTCGGCGCCTCGCCGGGCACATCCAGCAGGGCTCCGCAGTGGACGAGCAGCGTCGACTGCGCCACCGCGTGCGCGGACAGGATGACCGTGACCGCGGCGCACGCCGCACGAAGGGACGATCGACGCATCAGCGCTGGGCGCATGCCGTTCTCCTTGGGTGTCAGCGTCCTGCGCCCGGAACCCGGCGGATCAGGCGCCGGCGGACTTCTTCATCTCCGCCTCGAACGCCTCGGGAGAGACGTCCTCGACCTTCGCCTTGCTCAGCAGGTGGTCCATGGCCTTGTGCTCGCGGATCTGCTGCACGACGAACCCGACCTGGCGCTGCTCGATGAGTTCCGAGCGGAGTTTGTCGGGGCGCTCGCCGCGCTCCATCGCCATCTGCGCGATGCGGCCGTTCACCTCGGGCTCGGTCACGTTGATGTTGTTCTCCGACGCGACCTTGTCGAGCACGAAGAACAGTTTGAGTTCGCGCTGGGCGGCCTCCTTCGAGCCGGCGCGCATCTCCGCGACGCGGTGCTCGACCGACATCGGGTCCATGCCGCGGTACATCAACTCGAGGCGCGCGCGCTGCAGGCGACGCTCCGCCTGACGGGCGCTGAGGCGCTCCGGGAGATCGAACGAGGTGTTCTTGAGCAGGAAATCCGCGATCTGCTGACGCATCGCCGACTGCTGCTGGATCATCACACGCTGCTGAAGACGGTTGCGCATCGCCTCACGCAGCGCGTTCTCGTCGGCCATGCCGAACCGCTCGCAGAGCGACTCGACCGAAGCGGGCACGATGCGGTAGACCGCGGCCACCTCGAAAGTGATCTCGAGGTCCTTGCCGCGGATCGACTCGGTCTCGTGGCCCTCGGGGCCCTTGGCCTTGACGGTCACCGCGTCGCCCTGCTTGGGCAGCCCGACCTGCTTGGCGAAGTCGTCCACGAGCACGCCGAGGATCTGGCCCTTCTGCTCGCCTTCCTTGGGGATCTGGATGACCGCGCCGTTGATGTCGAGCGCGGGCTCCTTCTCACCCTTGATGGTGATCTTGCCGTGGCCCATGCAGTAGTCGCCGCGCTCGGCGGTCTCGCGCTCCTCGAGGTCGCCCTCGTTCACGGCGAAGCGCTCGATCTGCTCGTCGACCATCTTGTCGGTGACCTCGAAGAGCGGCTTCTTGACCCCGATATCCTCCATCTTCGGCAGGTCGAACTCGGGAGCGACCTCGACCTCGACGGAGAACTTCAGCGGCTTGTCGCCCGACAGGTCGGCGTCCTTGATCTCCTCGCCGCCCTCGGGCTCGCCCAGCACGCGCAGTTTGTGCTGCTCGACGGCCTTCGAGTACGCGGCGGACACGATCCGGTTGCGCGCGTCCTCGCGCGCCGCCTTGCCGTACATCCGCTCGACGAGCGCGCGGGGCGCCTTGCCGCGGCGGAAGCCCTTGATGGCCGCGGAGCCCATGAGCGTGTCGAACGTCGAGCCCACCGCCGCGCGCACCGCGGACGCGGGCGCCTCGATCTCCAGCTTCTTCCGGCAGGGGCCGGCGTCGGAAACGGTCACTTTCGGG
>JBQLZI010000344.1:0-2077 GCA_052168195.1 Phycisphaerales bacterium | reverse complement strand
CCTGCGCCTCCGCCTCCTCCGTGCGCCGCTTCGCGCGCATCAGCGTCCCGGTCGCCGTCGCCGCGCCAGACGCCTTCGCGCTCGCCGCCGCCTCGCGCAGATCCGCCAGCGACTCGCGGCTCAGCCACCGGTCCCACGCCACCCGCCGCGTCGCCACGTCAAGCAAGAACACCACCACCAGCAGCGCCAGCAGCGGCCTCCACATCGGCAGCGTCGCCCGGCTCGGCGGGAGATCCTCGCGCGCAAACAAGCCGACGGCCGCCGGGTCTTCAATGTCCAGCACCCGTCCCCCCGTGCGCTCCGCGATCTCGCGCAGCAGCCCGACGTTCGACCGCAGCGTCCGCAGTTCAGGCCCCACCGCCCGCGTCGCGCCGCCCAGCACGGGCGACAGCGCACGCTCACCCGACCGCGGCGTCAGCGCCACGATGTACGCGCCGCTCTCCCGCGCGGGCAGCGACGCCTCGTACAGCCCCGGGCCCGTCTGCGCCAGCGTCGTCTCCGTCCGCGTGCCGTCCGGGTTGTACACCACCGCCGGAACCGTCAGCAGATCGATCGGCAGATTCTCGTCGTCGCGCGCATCAAGACGCAGCGTCAGCGTGTCGCCCACGATCTCCGTCGCCAGGTCAAAGCCGCGCGACGCCGCCGGACGCGCCGTCGTCCGCACCAGTTGCGTCCACATCTGCGCGTAGCCCGGCCACCCCAGCCACTCGCGCGCCCACTCGTCGTGCGCGTCCGACGTGAACGCCGCTACTCGCCCAAGCCCCGCGTTCCAGTGCGCCAGAATCGGCTCGCCCGACGCAGAATCGATCGCGTACACCACGCTCGGGTCCGCACGCTTCTGCGTCAGCACGTACCCGAACAGTGGCGGCGTCGACGCCGGCAGCCCCGCCGTGATCGGCGAACCCACCGGCAGCACCACCGGATCGAAACGGCCCTCGCGCAGCAGCGGCTTGCGCACCACACGCGTCTCCCGCAGGAAGATCCGCGGCAGCGTGTTCGGATCGATCACCCGGTAGAACGTCCCGCCGCCCAGTTCCGCGATCTCCGACAGCGTCGTCGTGTCCGCGCCGTCTCCCACCGCGATCGTCGACACCGTCACGCCCTGCGCGCGCAGATCCTCCGCGATCTGGAACCCCTGGCTCGGCGCGCCCTGCGACATCCCGTCCGAAAGCACGATCACGTGCTTCACCTGCGCCTCGACCTCCGCCAGTTTCGCCCCCGCCTCCGCCAGCGCCGGGTACATGTTCGTCCCCCCCCCGGGAACGATCCTCCGCACACGCTCCGCCGACGCACTCGGATCATCGTTCGGACCCAGCGGCACAACCGTGTTCGTGAAGTTGTTGAACTCCAGCACGCCCACCAGGTCTTGCTCGTCGAGCGACAGGATCGCCCGCGCCGCGCCCTCGTTCGCGATCGCCTGCTGCGAACGCATCCCGCCCAGCAGCCCCCGCGCCATCGACCCAGAAGAGTCCAGCACGATCATCATCGCCGCCGGCGGCACGATCAGTTGCTCCGGAAGATCGAGCGTCACCGGCAGAATCGGCTCCAGCGCCGAGCCCTTCCACCCGCCCGCGCCGAACGAGTCCGGCCCGCCCACCATCGCCAGCCCGCCCCCCGAACGCGTCACGAAGTCCGCGAGCAGCCGCTGCGTCTGCGCCGGAATCTCCTCCGCCGCCACGTTCTCCAGGATCACCAGGTCGTAGTTCTGCAGCGTCAGCAGGTCCGTCGGCGCTTCCAGCGGCGACACCACGCGCACGTCCAGCCCCGTCTCGCCCAGCGCGCCCACCAGCGTGCGCCCCGCGCCCTGCGCCTCCCCGTCCGACACCCCGTCGATCAGCAGAATCGCGCCCCGCCCGGGCGAGATCGTGAACGCGCCCGCGCGGTTGTTCGCCGCCACGCGATCGCGCAGCGGCACGCCCTGCGCGTCCGCTTCGGGCTCGAACACCGCCTCGTACCGGTGCACGCGCCGATCGTCGAGCCGAACCTGGAACAGTTCCACCGCGCGCCCCGGACCGAACGAAACCTCGCGCGCCAGCGACCCGTCCGCGTCGCGCACCGGACGCCCCTCCGACACCAG
>JBQLZI010000343.1:0-2103 GCA_052168195.1 Phycisphaerales bacterium | reverse complement strand
CCTCCCGGCGGCGAGGCCCCTCGCAATCGGCGGCGCTGGCGCTGTCCCTTCACCCCATGCCGGGCACGACCGACGACACCACGCCCACCCTCCGCCTCGTCGCCGACGACAGCGATCTCGCGCCGCCTGAGAAGGCCGGGGGCGCCGGGGGCGCCGGGGGCAGGCCGAAGCCGAAGAACGACCCGCGCACCACGCCCGCGATGCGCCAGTACTTCGCCTTCAAGGAGCGCCACCCCGACAGCGTGCTCTTCTTCCGCATGGGCGACTTCTACGAGATGTTCGACGAGGACGCGGTCACCGCGCACAAAGCGCTGGGGATCACCCTCACCGAGCGCTCCGCCGGCCTCCCCATGGCGGGCGTCCCCTACCACTCCGTCGAGAACTACCTCAAGCGCATGCTCGAGAAGGGCCACCGCGTCGCCATCTGCGAGCAGATCCAGGACCCCAAGGAAGCCAAGGGCGTCGTCGAACGCGCCGTCACCCGCGTGCTCACGCCCGGCACGCTCGTCGACGAGAACCTCCTCGACGACGCCGCCCCCTGCAACCTCGCGTGCGTCTGCTTCCTCGATTCGGGCGATTCCCCCGACGCCCGCGTCGCCTGCGCCATCGTCGAGGTTTCCACCGGCCGCTTCACCCTTTTCGACTGCCCCGCCCGCGAACTCCCCGACGAACTCGCCTCCCGCGGCGTCACCGAACTCCTCTACGCCGACACCGCCGACGGCGCCCCCCCGCCGCGCATCCAGCGTCTCTGCGAGCAACTCCGCGCCTCGCGCACGCCCCGCCCCGCCTGGCAGTTCCGCGCGGGCGACGCGCTCGACGCCCTGCGCCGCGCCTTCCGCGTGCGCACCCTGGCGGGCTTCGGCCTCGCCGACGACGACTGCGCCGTCCCCGCCGCGGGCGCGGTCGCGCACTACCTCGCCGAGACGCAACTCCCCGGCGAGACCAACGCCGACCGCACCCTCGCGCACCTCCAGCCGCCGAAACGCCACGCCGCCCACGACCGCCTGCGCATCGACGCCGCCTCGCTCCGTTCCCTCGAAGTCGAGCGCACCATCCGCGACGGCGCCGCCGCGCACTCCCTGCTGGGCGTGTTCCTCGAATCTGGGGGCGGCGACGGTGGTTGCAGAACCGCGATGGGCAAGCGCCTGCTGCGCGACTGGCTCTGCCGTCCCCTCGCGCAGCGCGCGGCGATCGAATCCCGCCACGACCGCGTCGCCGCGCTCGTCAGCGACCGCCGCGCCGCGCGCGAACTCGCCGACGCGCTGCGCAAGGTCCAGGACGTCGCCCGCATCGCGGGCCGCGTGTCTCTCGGCCGCGCCACCCCGCGCGACATCGTCGCCCTCGGCCGCTCGCTGGGCGCCATCGAAGCCCTCCGCGCCCCGCTCGAGAACGCGCCCGCGTTCAGCGACGCGCGCGCAGCGCTCGAACAGGCCCACGACGCGCTCGGCCCGCTCGCCTCGAACATCCTCGAGCGCTGCGTCGACGCGCCGCCCCACCACCTGCGCGAGGGCGGGCTCTTCAAGGACGGCGTCGACGCCGAACTCGACGAGTGCCGCACGCTCGAGCGCGACGCCACCGCATGGCTCGCGCGCTACCAGTCGTCGCTCACCGCCCAGCACGATCTGCCCGGGCTGAAGGTCTCGTACAACAAGGTCTTCGGGTACTACATCGAACTGCCCAAGGGCCAGGCCCGCCGCGCGCCCGACGAGTTCTCGCGCAAGCAGACGCTCAAGAACGCCGAGCGCTACACCACGCCCGAACTCAAGGAGTTCGAGGATAAAGTCCTCACCGCGCGCGACCGCGCCGTCGCCCGCGAGCAGCATCTGTTCGCCGGGCTCTGCGAGCGCGTCAACCAGCGCGCCCACGAGATCGCGCGCTTCGCCGACGCCGCCGCCGAACTCGACGCGCTGCACTGCCTCGCCGACAAGGCCGCGCGCCGGGGCTGGACGCGGCCGACGATGCGCGACGATGCCGCGCTGCGCATCGCGCAGGGCCGCCACCCCGTGCTCGAAGCGTCGCTCGGGCAAGATTTCGTGCCCAACGACGTCTCCCTCGCGACCGACGATCAACCCGCCTCCCTCGCGCTCATCACCGGCCCCAACA
>JBQLZI010000342.1:0-2106 GCA_052168195.1 Phycisphaerales bacterium | reverse complement strand
CACAACTGTCAAAATCACCAAAAACCATGGATTGAGTATGATGTTGTTCAACGCCTCATTGTTATGGTACAAGAGTATCATGGGCAAAGACAGGATCAAAAGCGCATTGGCAGGTGTCGGCAATCCCACAAAAGACGAAACCTGATTTTCGTCCACATTAAATTTGGCCAAACGGTAGGCCGAAGCTAGAGTTATGGCAAAGCCCACGAAGGGCAGTAGGGTAATATCGGCATCATGACCAATAAACCCAAGGTTCCATCCGCCCCGTTCCGCCATGTTCAACAATTGGAACATAACTACTCCGGGCACCAAACCGCTGGTAATCACATCCGCCAAGGAATCGAGTTGTACACCGATCTCGCTCTGTACCTTCAAGGCCCGTGCAGCCAATCCATCAAAAAAATCAAAGAAAATCCCGATAAACACGAACAATGCGGCCCACTCCAAATGATTGAGCACTGCAAATACCGTGGCAATACAACCGCTCATCACGTTGAGCAAGGTCAGGAAATTGGGAATATAGGACTTCATGTATCTTAAGATTTTCGTAAAAATAAAGGAAAAATTGAACTGTGGGCCACTTACTACAGAAGGTGCCGTTTTTATTCAGATATTTGCCCTGATAAAAATCAAAATGAATCGAAAACTCCAACTTTTAGTATTTTTCTTCGCACTAGGGAATTTCCTTTTTTCCCAAACACCTACACTTACGGAAAATGCAAAAGTAAGCGTGATCACTTGCGCTTCGGGGGATGCACTGTACTCCGCTTTTGGGCACACCGCATTTCGGGTGCAGGACACGGCCTTGGGCATCGATGTGGTATACAACTACGGTACGTTTGATTTTAACCAGCCCAATTTTTACCTCAACTTTACCAAAGGTAAAATGATCTATTCCCTTTCCCGAAGGAGTTTTGAGGCGTTCCTCTATGAATATGAACTGGAAAAAAGATGGGTGAAGGAACAGATTTTGGATTTGACCGTAGCGCAGCGCAATCAGCTTCTCCTATTTTTTGAGGAAAACTACCTGCCCGAAAACCGGGATTATCTCTACGACCCCCTGCTGAACAATTGCTCCAGCATCACGGGCGATATTTTGAAGGAACAGTTTGGGGACGCCATTGTATTTGATGGCTCCTATCTGGAAAAACAACACACGTTTAGACAGTTGGTACGCCAGTTTTTGGATGTGAACACTTGGTCCATGTTCGGAATCGATTTGGCTTTTGGGTCACCCGTAGACCGAAAGGCCACCGTTCAGGAGCATATGTTTTTGCCCTACTATACGATGGAGCAATTGCGGCACACCACTTTTAATGGCAAGCCCATTGTGCAAAGGGAACGCACCATTTTGGATTATAACGAACATTTACAAAGGGGGTTTTTTCCCTTGTCTCCCTTATTTTGGTTTATCTTATTACTGGCATTCACGGGCATCATCACCTATTTTGATTTTAAACACAAGGCGCGCAGTCGGTGGCTGGACTTTTCACTCTTGTTCATTACCGGTTTGGCAGGCACCTTTTTGTTTCTGCTTTGGGTGGCTGCGGACCATACCTCCACCCCCTATAATTACAATATTTTATGGGCGTTTCCTATCAACCTAATAGTCTCTTTCACCCTATTGTTTCAAGATAAGGTTCCGCAATGGAGCCCAAAATATTTTATGTTCGCTCTTGGGTTGATGGCGATCATGCTCCTCCTTTGGATACTAAAGGTGCAGATTTTTTCTCCCGTACTGATTCCGTTACTTTTGACCCTGGCCATACGATACGTGTACCTCATCAGGTATTCCAAATTGTAAGAAGGTCCACAAAACATACTCATGAATCTACTCACGGTCGAAAACATATCAAAATCCTATGGAGAGCTGGTGCTCTTCTCAGATATTTCTTTTGGAATCAACAAAGACCAAAAAATAGCCCTTATCGCCAAAAATGGGAGCGGAAAAACATCCATTCTCAATATCATGTCGGGGAAGGACACCTCCGAAACGGGACAGGTCACCACCCGAAAGGGCATCAAAATCTCTTTTTTGGAGCAGGAACCCGACATGAACCCGATGCAGAAGAAGAGCGCGCCCGTCGAGAGGCCGTGGTTGATCAT
>JBQLZI010000341.1:0-2114 GCA_052168195.1 Phycisphaerales bacterium | reverse complement strand
CAGATCACCCGGCCGGCGCCCGCCCCGACGCCGACGCAGCAGCCCGAGACCGAGATGGCCGCGGCGCCCGCGCAGTCGCCTCCCCCACCCGAACCCGCCGGGCGCGAGCCCGCCGCGTCGACCCCGCCCGTTCCGGCGGCGGACACCGACGAGACGGAAGCCGCAACGCCGCCTGCCCCCGCCACCCCCAACGTCCCCGCCCCGACCGGCCTCCGCGTGCGCACCGTTGAACGCGTCGACGCGCTGTCACGCCTCGGCTCCACCGACCCCGACGGGCCGTGGAATTTCGAGGTCGCGTTCACGCCCTACGGCGGCGGCGTCGAGTCGATCGTCTTCGCCGACTACTTCGAGAGCGTCGACAAGCAGCAGCACTACGCGGTCCAGGAACGCAAGAGCGCCGGAGGGGTGGCGGTCGTGTCGCTCGCCGCGGTCGGGCTCGAACTTTCGGTCGGCGATGAGCCGGGCGTCTTCCTCGATCTGCGTCGCCCCGCGAGCGGCTCGGGCGCCCTGTGGCGCGAGATCGGCCCGGGCGAGTTCGAGGCCGTCATCGAAGACGAGGGCGGCGACCCCGTCGCGCGGGTGCGCAAGGCGTACACGCTGCGCGAGGGATCGTTCGAGATCGGCGTCGAGCAGACCTTCGAGAACCTCACCGCGCTGCCCATGCGCGTCACGTGGTACCAGTACGGCCCGGTCGACCTGCCGCCGGAGACCTCGGGCATCCCGATGGACACGCGGCGCTTCCGCTTCGGGTACGTGCTCCCGCCGTCGCGCGACCCCGGGCAGTACGTCTACGCCGACAACGACTTGCTCTCGCTCACTGCGCTCATCAAGCGCGAGCGGCTGAACACCGAGCCGATCTGGCCGCGCGAGGCGGACCTCAAGGCGCAGCGCGACCTCTCGTGGATCGCGATGACCTCGCGGTATTTCGCGTTCGTGGTGCACCCGCCGCTCGATCCCGACAACATCGGCGCGGGCGGGCAGCCGGTCGACAAGACGCTCGACCTCGCGGAGCGCGTCGACCGCGTGGTGATCGGGATGCAGGGCGACCCCAACCAGTCGGTCGTGCTGCAGATGACCAGCGCGGCGATGCAGGTCGCGCCGGGCGGCTCGCTCGACCTCTCGTTCGGCGCCTACGCGGGGCCCGAGAGCAAGCCACTCATGCGCAGCGAGCCGGTGACCAACGCGCTGAACCTGGCGGAGATGGTCGTCTACAACATCGGCGGGATGTGCGCCCCGTGCACGTTCCAGTGGCTGGCGGCGCCGCTGCTGTGGTTCCTGCGCATCGCGCACAACTACCTCGTGTTCGACTGGGCCCTCGCGATCATCCTGCTGGTGCTCGTCGTGCGCACAATCCTGCACCCGATCACGCGCCGCTCGCAGATCGCCATGGCGCGCTTCGGCAAGCAGATGCAGGGGCTCGCGCCGAAGCAGAAGAAACTCCAGGAGAAGTACAAGGACGACCCGAAGCGTCTCCAGCAGGAGATGGCCAAACTCATGCGCGAGGAGGGCGTCAACTTCACCGGCGCCCTGGGCTGCCTGCCCATGTTCCTCCAGACGCCGGTCTGGATCGCGCTGTACGCGATGCTCTACTTCGCGTTCGACCTTCGCCACGAGCCCGCGTTCTTCGGGCTGTTCCAGACGCTCACCAACGGGCAGTGGAACTTCCTCGCCGATCTCTCGGCGCCCGACCACTTCATCGAGTTCGGCCGCGGATACAACGTGCCGATCCTGTCGGGCTTCCTCGGCCCCGTCACGGGCGTCAACATCCTGCCGCTGCTGCTGGGCGTGGTGTTCTTCATCCAGCAGAAGTACCTCACGCCGCCCACCACGGCGACGATGACGCCCGAGCAGCAGACCCAGCAGCGCATCATCAAGGTGATGATGGTCATCATGTTCCCGCTGTTCGTCTTCAACGCGCCGAGCGGCCTGACGCTCTACTTCGTGACCAACTCCACGCTGGGCATCCTCGAGAGCCGCTGGATCCGCTCGCACATCAACACGCTCGACCTCGAGAAGAAGCCGACGCGTCCCGCCGGCCGCAAGAAGGTCGCGAACACGGCCCAGAGCCCCTTCGGTCGCCGCGCCGCGGAGCCCAAGAAGCCCTCGTTCAAGGA
>JBQLZI010000340.1:0-2119 GCA_052168195.1 Phycisphaerales bacterium | reverse complement strand
CAGCAGACGAACGAGCCCCTGGAGGTCGCGTCGACGCCCCCCGACGCCCAGACTTCGCCCCTCGCCGACCCCGCGCCCGCGGAGGCCGAGCCGCCGGTCGAGATCGCGATGGGTTCGACCGACATTGACGCGGCCGATTCGACGCTCGCCGACGCGGGCGCGACCCGGCCGACGGCGCTCGACGATTTCCTCGCGTGGAGCGAGAAGCAGGGCGTGCGCTTCGACGAGATCGGCACGTCGACGCCCCTCGCCGAAACGACGCGCCGCCCGTCGCGGGAGGATGCCTCGACATCGCGCACTCTGCCCGAACTTCAGCCCCTCGTGTTCGGGGGCGGCAGTCCGGTCAGGCACGTTGTGCAGGAGGGCGAGACCCTCTGGGGCATCGCGCAGCGCTACTACGGCGACGGCGCCAAGCACACGCTCATCCAGAACGCCAACGAGGGACGCATGGGCAAGGGCGGCGCGCTGTACGTCGGCGCCGAACTCGTCATCCCCAACGCCACGGCGCCCTCCGGGCAGGTCGCCGAGCAGCCGCGCCGCGCCGAGACGACCAAGGCGCCCGCCGACGCCAAGCCCCGCTACCACACGGTGAAGAAGGGCGAGACGCTGGGCGAGATCGCGCTCGCGACGCTGGGTTCGTCCAAGCGCTGGCCCGAGATCGTGAAACTCAACCCGCGCGACCTCGCAGACCCTGACAACGTCCCCGTGGGCGCGCGGCTGAAACTGCCTCCCCAGTGACCCGGAGTGCGCCGGTGCGGAATCGTCGCGTCAACGCGCTGCCCGGAGGCGTCGCGGCGAAACTCGCCACGGTGGTGATCGCCTTCGCACTGGTCGCCGCCGGTCTGCTCGCGGTGCGGCAGCAGCGTGTGAAAATCGCCAGCGACCTGATGCGCACGCACGTCGAGACCGAGCAGGCGATGCAGGCCACGCTGCGGCTGCGCGCCGAGATCGCCGCGGGAGAGACCATCGGCCGCATCCGCCAGATGGCGTCGTCCGGGCCCGACCTCGTGCCGCTGGCGTTCGTGCGCGCGACGCATCCGCCGCAGCAATCCTCCGACGACGCGGCCGCGCGGGAGCAATCTCGATGAGCGCCGCCGCCTCCTCGACCCCGGTTTCGCGGCGGGCCGACCGTGTGGGCCTGCTCGCCGCCGTCGCGCTGACGCTCGTGTTCGGCGCGCTCTTCGCGCGCGTTGTCCAACTGCAGACCGCGCCCCCCGAGCAACTCCGCGCCCACCTCGACGAGCGCGTCAGCGCGATGTCCAGTTTCGCGCCACGCGGCGACATCCTCGACCGGCGCGGGCGCCTTCTCGCGTCCACGCGGGTCGGCAAGCGGCTGGTGATCGACCCGGTTGAGTTCCCCGAGCCCTACGCCGAGTCGCTCGCGCGTCTCGCGCAGGCCGCCGACCTGGATATGTCCGAAGCCGGTGAGCGTCTGTTCTCGCGCCTCGCGCGCAACGAGCACGCCGAACAGACCGGCGGCCGGCTCTCGCGCTACGTGCGCCTCAGCGGGCTGCTCGACGACGCGCACGCCGAGGCCGTCCGCGCCCTGCGGATGCGCGGCGTTCACCTCGAGACCATGAGCGTGCGCGAAGGGCCGGGCGCCGACGTGGCCGCGTCGCTGCTCGGACGCGTCGGCCCCAGCGACGAAGGCCAGTTCGGCCTTGAGCGGCTCTTCGACCCTTCCCTTCGCGCCGCAGAAGGCCAGCTCCGCTACGTTCGCGACGCGCAGGGGCGCGGGTTGTGGGTCGAGCGCGGCGGCTACACGCCGCCGACGCCCGGTGAATCGATCCGCCTCAGCATCGATTCGGTGCTCCAGGACCTCGCCGAAGATGAACTCCGCCGCGCCGTGCTCGACGCCGACGCGCAGGGCGGCCGACTCGTGCTGCTCGACGCCCAGACCGGCGAGGTGCTTGCGCTCGTCGACCTCATCCGCGATATGAGCGGGCGACTGCTCCCGTGGGGCGAACGCAAGGGCGAGTGCGAGGCCGCTGCGCTCGGCGGCCCGCGCAGAACCATCATCCAGCCCGACCCGCTGCGCGATGTTCATCCCGGCGCTGGGCGCAACCGCAACTTCACCGACCTCTACGAGCCCGGCTCCACGTTCAAGGCCTTCACGTGG
>JBQLZI010000339.1:0-2124 GCA_052168195.1 Phycisphaerales bacterium | reverse complement strand
CGACGAGGCGCACGGTCGCTGGTGTCGGGGGGGCGTCTTCGTCGCCGCCGACGCGCTCGATGCGCACCGTGACGGGGGCGAGGTCACCGGTGAAGGCGACGCCCGGACCCTGCACGGAGCGGATGGCGAGATCGCCCGCGGAGGACGGATCGCCCAGCGGGAGCGCGAGCACGGGGACGCGGTCTGCCTGGAGTTGGCGGACGGCGGCGCGGGAGGGCTCGTCGAGGGATCGTCCGTCGGAGAGGATCACGACGCCCGAGAGCGGGCGTGCGGCGGCGCGGCGGAGGGCTTGTTCGAGCGATGCGCCGAGGGCGGTTCGGCGGCCCTGCGCGGGCCCGAGGTCGATGGACGCGAGCGGGCCGCGGGATTCGGGCGCGGCGTCGCCGTTCTGAGACGGCTGCGCGGGCGCGGCCGGATCTCGTTCGACGGCGAGGTCGTACGCGCCGGCGTCGAAGCCGAGGAAGACGACTTCGCGGGCTTCGGCGAGGTCGCGGATCGACGACCAGTGCTCGCGGATGGCGGCGCGTGCCTGGGCGTCGCGGGAGCGGCGCTGCGCGGCGGCTGCGGCGGGCGGGGCGTCCTCGATCTGGAGCGACTCGGAGCGGTCGACGAGGAAGAGCACCCAGTCGCGTTCGGTGCGCTCGGTGCGCTCGACAAGGCGCGGGCCCGCGATGAGGGCGACGAGCGCGACGAGGAGCGCGGCGCGGATCACGCACAGCGCGGCGCGGACGGTGCGGCTTCCCGTGAGTTGGCGGTACGACCAGTACGAGACGCCGAACGCGATCGCGACGACGAGGGCCCAAGCCCACGTCTCGAGCGGACGCTCAAAGGAGAACTCGAGGCCGTCGCGGAGCGAGAGCGTGTCGAGATCGAGCAACTTGGTGAGCAGATCGTTCACGGCGCCGGCTCCCCTGCTGGGGCGCCGGGCGCAAGGGATCGGTCGCGCTGCGCGTGGCTGAAGAAGCGGGCGAGGACGGTTTCGAGCACGGCGAGCGCGAGGGCGGCGATGAGGAGGGGCAGCGAGATGGGGGAACCCTCTTCCGCGCGGGCGAGCGACGCGGCCATGGTCGGCGGATTGAGGAAGACGAACTCGGGCGCGTCGGGATCGGCGCGCTGCGCGAGTCGTTCACGGACGGCGTCGGGCGGGTTCGCGTCGGTGCGTCCGGCGGATGGGTCGGGGTTGACCGCGACGAAGGCGCGTTCGGCGCCGACGGCGTCGACGGCCTGGAACAGGCGTGCGCGGCGCGCCGGCGGAGGCAGCGCGTCGGCGCGGAGCGTGACGGCCTGCGCTTCGGCGGCGTCGACGGCGAGCGGGCGCAGTTCGGACGCGCGGGATGGCGCGGGGAGGGCCGCGCCGGCGAGCACGGCGAGGTTCGCGCCCGCCTCGCCCCCTCCTTGGCGTACGAGTTCCTGAGTGAAGGGGACCATGAGGGGGCGCGCGGGCAGGTCGGTCCATTCGAGGTCGAGCGCGCTGGCGATGTAGAGGACGGCGCCCGCGGAGGCGTCGTCGTCGGGCGTCGCGGCAGGCTCGGCGTCGGGGTTCGCGCGTTCGTCGGCGTCGCGCTGCGCGGTTCCGGCGCGGAGTTCGAGGAGCCAGGGCGAGCCGTCTTCGAGCGTGAGGAGCGTGCGCGCGGAGGCGCCGGCTTCTTCGACTGGGAGGGTGCGCGTGATCGAGATGGGTCGGAGCAGATCGGGGAGTTCGGCGCGGATGAGTTCGGTGAGCGCGGTGCGCGGCTGCTCGGCGGCGAAGCGGGCGGGGGCGTCGCTCTGGGCGTGTTCGGTGGCTTCGCGCGCGAGGCGGAGACGAACGTCGAAGGCGGCCGCGAGCGCGTCGGGCCAGAGGTGGACGGCGGTGTCGATGGGCGGCGTGACGATGACGAGGCCGCCGGCGTCGGCGAAGTCGCGGAGCAGGGTCCATGCGTCGTCGTCGAGGAGGTCGGGCCTGGGGAGGAAGACGGCGTCGAGCGCGGCGAGGGAGGGCTCGTCGACGCTGGCGGGCGGGAGGAGGGTGGTTTCGATGGGCGCGGCGTCGGCGGGCCTGAGCGCGAGGCGGATCCAGTCGGCGGGTTCGAGTTCGGCGACGCTGGCGGCGGCGGTGAATCGGCGGCGGTCGATCACGCCCAC
>JBQLZI010000338.1:0-2132 GCA_052168195.1 Phycisphaerales bacterium | reverse complement strand
CGCACGCTTCTCCTTGACGGCGCGGGCATGCAGGACATTCGCGTCGCGCGCGCTGGGGAAGCACGCCCGGACATCGCCGAGCACACGCTCGACGATCGCCGCCTCGCCGTGTGGGATCCATTCGTCCGCGGCGCTGATCACGGCGTGGACACGCTGCCCGCCCGACGCGTCCTCGCCCTTGTTGAAGAGCCACTGCGTGCCGCGGCCGACCAGCACGGCGTGCGGCTGCTCCATCACGACCCGATCGAGCGTGATGTGCACACCGAGGATCGGGCTGTGCCCGACGTCCGCCAGCGCGGCGAGGCGCGGATCGCGTGCCGCGAGTGACTCGCTTGCGAGCGACGCGGCGCGCTCGGGAGGGACCGCGAGGATGACGTGGCCCGCCTCGATGCGCTCCCCGGAGGCGAGGAAGACGGCGCGTTCGTCCACACAGGACACGCCCGCGCCGAGCCGGATCTCGCCGCCGGCACGCACGATGGCTCGCTCGGCCGGGTCGTACAACTCCACGAGCGGAACGGCGGACACCGCGACACGTCCCCCCCGTTCGCTGGTCAGGAAGCCCTCCTGCAGCACGTGCAGCGCGCTCGCGGCCGAGACGCGATCGACCGCGAGGTTGCACGCGCTGACGACCACCGGCGACCAGAACTTGTCGACCGCTCCCGCGGGCTGCGTGGAGCGCTCCAGCCACTGCGAGAAGGTCCTGTCGATCCAAGCGCTGCGGTCGGCCCGGAGCGCGGCGAGCATACCCCGCGCCACGGCGCGCTTCTCCGCTCGCGTGAGGAACGACGCGCGGAGGAACGACCCCGAGGCGTGCGCGGGGGCGGGCAGGACACCCGGACGGATGACGCTCTCGCGCCCGCCCGCTTCGATGAAATGGAGGGTGTCGGTCCAGCGCAGTTTGTCCGCGACGCCGAGCCGCTCGCAGAACGCGAGGTAGTTCGCGCAGCACCCCATCGCGACGTGCTGGCAGTTATCGAGCGTGTCACCCGTGCGTGGATCGGTGAACGACGTGGCGCGTCCGCCAAGACGCTTGCGCGTCTCCAAGACCAGCACGCGCGCGCCCTCCTCGGAGAGACGGAGGGCGGCGGACAGACCGGCGAGACCGCCCCCGACGATGACCGCGTCCGGACGCGTCATGGACGCGCACGCCGTGCGCCGAGCGCTGCCCTCGCCATGATCGCGATCTTTGTGCGCGTGGGAAGCGAGGCGCGGAACTCGCTGGAAACGATCCGCGGGGTGGATTCG
Organism: Phycisphaerales bacterium; assembly: GCA_052168195.1. Classification (GTDB taxonomy): domain Bacteria; phylum Planctomycetota; class Phycisphaerae; order Phycisphaerales; family UBA1924; genus JAHBXC01. Next base: position 887 of record JBQLZI010000338.1, on the reverse strand, counting down.
ACGATCGAGAGCACGCCCGCGTAAATCTCGGTCATGGCGCGCATGGAGGGCGCGCACGCCGGCTCGATCATGCGTTCGAGCCCGTCTGACTGCGCGAATTCACGCCGCGCCCACGCGGCCATTTCCCCCACGAACCCCTCGCAGGCGCCAGGGTCGCGCCACTCCGCGACGTCCCGCGCCTCGAGGCCGAATCGCGTGAGTTCGGCCCGCGGCAGGTAGACGCGCCCGGCGTCAAAGTCGCGCCGCACATCACGGAGGATGTTCGTGAGTTGGAACGCGACGCCGCGGGCTGTGGCTCGTTCGCGGATCTCCTCCGCATCGCCCTGCGCGCCCCAGATCGCGACGCAGACGCGGCCGACGGTCGACGCGACACGCTCGCAGTACCCGCGCAGGTCGTCGCGGGTGTCGAACCCGTCGTGGCGTGCGTCGTCTTCCAGCCCGTCGAGCAGCGCGAAGAGGTCCAGCGGATCGATAGGGTACTCGCGAAGCGCCCACGCGAGTCCGACCCACGCGTGCCGCGCCGTGTCGAGTTCACCGCGGTCAACGAGCGTCCTGAGCCGCGCACGCCGACGGTTGATGCGCGCGAGCGCGACCTCCTTCGAGGGGGGGGCGCGGTCGTCGCCGTCGGCCTCGTCGTCGGCGTCGCGCATCCACGCGTAGACCGCGTAGAGGGCCGAGCGTTTGGGTTCGGGCGTGAGCCGGAGGCCGTAATAGAAGTTGCGCGCCTCGCGGCGTGTGGTCGTCGCGCAGCGCCGCAGCGCGTGCTCCACGAACGGGGCCGCGGCGTCTGGTCCGTCGTCGCGAGGGCGGAGCGTCCGCGCCTTCGTGAGCAGCAGGGCCTTGTCGGCCTTCGTGAGCGCCGGGCGTTTCCAGAGCGTCGGGCACCC
>JBQLZI010000337.1:0-2140 GCA_052168195.1 Phycisphaerales bacterium | reverse complement strand
CGCTGATCTCCCCCCCCATGAACGAGCCGCGCCCGCTCCACGTCTCGACCATCTCCACGAACCCGCGCATCGAGTTGGCCGCCCGGGCCGACACGCCGTCCACGCCCTCGCTCGCGCGCAGCGCCTCGAACATCGGCACGCCCCGCTCGTCCGCCAGCGCCTGCATCCGCGCAAGCGACGTCGCCCCCACGCCGCGCGTCGGCTTGTTCACGATCCGCAGCAGCGACACGTCGTCGTTGGGGTTCGCCAGCAGCCGGAGGTACGCCAGCGCGTCCTTCACCTCTTCGCGCTCGTAGAACGCCGTCCCCCGCGCGATCACGTACGGCACGCCCGCCGCGCGGCACGCGTCCTCCATCACGCGCGACAGCGCGTTCGTGCGGTAGAACACCGCGCAGTCCTTCCACAGCAGCGGCGCGCCCGAATCCTCCGTGCTCTCCTTCAGGTTCCGGAACCAGTCGATCACCAGGGACGCCTCGTGGTGCTCGTCGCGGCACAGCACCACCTCCGGCTTGTCCCCGCCCGCGCGCTCGGTGAACAGGTCCTTGTCCTTGCGCACCGTGTTGCGCTTGATGAGCGTGTCCGCCGCGCGCAGGATCGCCGTCGTGCTCCGGAAGTTCTGCCCCAACGCGATCACCGCGCACCCCGGGAACTGCTGCTCGAACTCCAGGATGTTCGCGATGTCCGCGCCGCGCCACCCGTAGATCGATTGGTCCGGGTCGCCCACGACGCAGATGTTCGGCGTCGAGCCGTCCTCGCGCTTCGCGATCAGCGTCGCCAGCGCGAACTGCGCGTGGTTCGTGTCCTGATACTCGTCCACCATCAGGTACTGCCAGCGCGAACGCACCTCGCTCGCGATCCGCGGCTTCGTGCTCAGCACCTTCACCGTCAGCATCAGGAGGTCGTCGAAGTCCACCGCGTTCGCCGCGCGCAGCGCCTTCTCGTAGCCCTCGTACAACTTCGCGATCGTGCGCGCGTGGAAGTCGTTCGCCCCCTTCGCGAACGCCGCCGCGTCCTGCAGCGCGTTCTTCGCGTCGCTGATCCGGTTCAGCACGGCGCGCGGCGGCCAGTTCGTCGTGCTCAGCCCCGCGTTCGCGATCACCCGCTTCATCAGCGCCTGCTGATCCCCCGAGTCATAGATCGAGTACGTCCCCGTCAGCCCGGGCAACTCCGCCTCGTCCGCGTAGCGCCGCAGCAGCCGCGCGCACAGCGAGTGGAACGTCGTCACCGTCAGCCCGCGCGTCAGCCGCTCGTCACCGGGGGCGCCTCCGAGAAGGTGCATCGCCCGCTCGCGCATCTCGCCCGCGGCCTTGTTCGTAAAGGTCAGCGCCATGATCTGCCAAGGCGGGATCCCCAGCCGGATCAGGTGCGCGATCCGCCGCGTGATCACCCGCGTCTTCCCCGACCCCGGCCCCGCGATGATCAGCAGCGGGCCCTCGGTGTGCTCCACCGCCCGGCGCTGGGGCTCGGTCAGCCCTTCGAGCAGCGGATCATGGTCGGCGTCGGCGGCAGGGGAGAAATCACGCATCCGACCCGCAGCGTAGCCGCCGCCAGGCAGCAACCCCAACCCCTCGTGCGCCGCCGCCACCCTGCGCCAGCCCGCGCCACCCTGTCCACATCCGGCGCAACCCTCCGGCTCCCATCATGTTGTGGTGGTTCGCCCCGAAACCGCCCCGCAGACCCCATCCGTCGGGCGCAAATTCTTCCGGCCCGGTCCGCAAGGCGCAAGCGCCAGCAAACCCGCTACTTATCGGCTATTGACAGGATTTTCACCACATATCCGCAAGACTTTGTGCCTTTCACCCCTTGCGACCACCATCGGTTGTGGTACCATCCGCCCGCCCGAGAGGGAAGCAGCCGTTCGGAAGGGCCACGCCGCCCGCCACCGGCTTTTCAGACGATCTCTCGCTCCTCTCAGGTCGGCCACCGGGCCGGCCGGCACGGAAGCATGACTCAGGCCGCCGACCGTCAGGGCAGGATGCCCCGCCGACCGGCACTCGCACCCGCCGCCTCCCGCCCTCTCCCACTCCCCTCTCCCGTCAGGGGGGCTGCGGACGCCAAAGCCCTCGCTCGCGGATCACGCCCACGCGACCCGCGAGCGCTTGTCTCCCTCCCGCCGTGCGTACCCCTCCGGCGACACCCC
>JBQLZI010000336.1:0-2172 GCA_052168195.1 Phycisphaerales bacterium | reverse complement strand
GCCAGACCTCCCAGAACCCCGATTCCCTCACCGACCCCCAGACCCCGCGCATGGCGTTCACCGCCATCGACGCCATCATGCCGCGCAACAAACGCTTCAACGACGGAACCTCCACGCGCCGCTACCAGCAGGTCCGGCCCGACGTCATCGGCTTCCCCGGCTCGACGATCCTCTTCACCGAGTTCTCCTTCGCCGGCGGCACGTGGCGCACCCTCACCGACGATTCCAACCCCAACCTCGTGAAGAGCCACCGGCCCATCACGCCCTTCCTCGGCGTGACGCGCGGCTTCGACGTGCTCGACGAGCCCACCTCCGGCGGCTCGGGCCGCTTCCAGTACCCCGAGACCTACCAGATCCTCCCCCTCCGCGAGATCCCCAACGGCGCGCTCGACGGCACGGCCCAGACCGCGCTCAACGCCGTCGGCCGCCACCACCCCGGCGGCAACGACCCGTCCATGGGCGGGCGCACCAACTTCGCCTTCGTCGACGGCCACGTCGACCAAATCACCGTGCTCGAAACCGTCGAGCGCCGCCTGTGGGGCGACCGCTTCTACTCCATCACCGGGCCCAACCAGGTCATCGAGTCGATCGAAACGCCCGCGAACTGATCCCGTCAACTCACGGCGGGACGCTCCCGCCGTCGCCATGTGTGTCCGTGTCTGAACGATGCGCCGAGCGATCCTCGCGTGCGCGTGCGCTGTGGCCGCATCACCACCGAGAGCAGGTAAGGAGAGAACCGCTCATGAAGACGACCCTCAAGACCCTTCTCGCGCTCGCCGGCGCCGCCGCCGGATCGTCCGCCCTCGCCCAGCCGTTCGTCGTGAACATCTCGGGCGCAACCCTCCAGCAGAACTTCTTCACCGCGCCCGCGTCGACCATCGACTTCCTCGACGTCAACAACAGCGGCACCATCCGCGACCAGCTGGCGCCCTTCGACGTCACCGTGCCCTTCCTCTCGTTCCAGTACTGGCAGGTCCAGTACCGCGCCACCGGCTCGATCAACGGCATCGTTGAACTCGACACATGGGGCACGACCTTCGCTACCCAGCCGGGCGACATCCTCATCTCCGGCGCGTCCAACGCCTGGAACAACCGCACGCAGTACATCGACGGCACCGGCGCCATCGGCCCCGCGGTACTCACCAACCCCGGCGCCGCCCCCGTGCGCTCGACTCCGGCGTTTGTCGCGACCACGTCCTCGGCCTCCGGCAACGGCATCCAGATCGACATCGCCCCCAGCGACGTGCCCCTTTCGTGGGCCGTGCAGGCCGGAGATGTGATGGACGCTGTCCCCGGCGCCGCGCCCACCGCGTCGGGCTACGGCAAGAACCCCCGCATCGCGGTCAACCCCGACGGCACGGAGACCGGCTTCGGCAACACCCTCGCCGAACTCATGGTCCTCAACACCAACGTCGACTCGCCCGACGCCTTCACCGTGTACGACACGCCGATCTCCTGGGCCACCGTCGCCTACATGACCAACCTGGGCACCGGCCTCCGCGAGACCACCATCACCGACCTCCAGCACCTCTTCGCCACCGGCCGCCGTCAGAACGGCGAGAACCTGATGGCCATCACCCGCGACTCGGGCTCGGGCACCCGCAACGCCGCGAACAACGGCATCCTGCTTGATCCCTCGTGGGGCGTGGGCGAGAACATCGGCGCGCAGACCAACTCGTCGAGCAACGACCTGCTCGGCCCGAACTTCCAGCCTTCCAACAAGGGCGGCTCCAGCCGCATGGAAGGCACCGTGTTCAACCACCGCCTCGCCGTCGGCTACTCCGGCGCGGAGCGCGGGTTCAACAACAACTGGCTGCCCAACCGCGCGGAGGTCCTCGGCATCAAGGACGATGTCCGCACCGTGAACGGCCAGTTCGTCCGCCCGACCACCGAGGCCCTGCTCAACAACTCCGACCCCGCCACCTCGTACCGCGTCATCGGCCCCGCCGTGTTCGCGACCGTCGGCGACCCGCGCAACGAGAACTCCTTCGGCGGCGAGCCCGGCAACACCAACCCCGCGATGCGCAACCCCGCCGCCGCGGCCTACATGAACAACATCACCCGTTCGATCGAAGCGTTCAAGAGCGTGCCCGGCGGCGACCCGACCCTTTTCACCCCAGCCGAGTTCCTCGCGCAGGACTTCATCCTCCCGACCGCGCTCGACGCCGTCCC
>JBQLZI010000335.1:0-2174 GCA_052168195.1 Phycisphaerales bacterium | reverse complement strand
TTCGTGCTCGACGCGATCGGCCACCTCCGCAAGGCCTACGCGCTCGCGGAGGTCGTCGTGCCCGGGCGTTCCTTCGGCGATCTCTACGGTTCGGATCCGATGGAGCCGGCGGCCCTGGGCAAGCCGTTGCTGATCGGTCCTCGGTACGGCGACTTCGCGGACAGCGTCCGCGCCCTTGACGACGCCGGCGCGTTGCTGGTCGTCGAACCGGACGCGCTGGGAGAGCATCTCGGCGCGCTGCTGGATGACGCCGACCGGCGCTCGACCATGGCGCAGGCCGCGATCCGCTGTGTGCGCGCGCACCAAGGGTCCACCGCGCGGCACGTTGAACTGCTGCTCGATCTCCTGCCCGAACGCACGCGGGCTCACCTTCCAGCACAGGCGGCGACCGCGTGACCACGCCCGAGTCCATTCTGCACCGCCGCATCTACGAGCGTTCATCCGGGCTGCGCACGCTGCTCGGAAACACGCTCGAACTCGGCCCCGGGGACGACTGCGCGTCCCTGCGGATCGGAGGCGAGTCGGTCCTGATCACCGTCGACCAACTCGTTGAAGGCCGGCATTACACCGCCGACACACCGCTCAAGCACGTCGCGCACAAGTGCATCGCGCGGAGTGTCTCGGACATCGCGGCCATGGGCGGAACCCCGATCGCCTCGGTGGCCACCGGTGCGTTGCGCGACTCGTTCGCGCACGCCGACGCGCTCTTTGACGCCATGCACGCCGCGGCCAACGCGCTCGGCAGCCCGCTCGTCGGGGGTGACATCGCGCGCGTCGACGGCCCGACCGTGCTGACCTGCACGGTCATCGGGACAGCACACGCGACGCGAGGCGCGGTGACCCGCTCGGGCGCCAGGCCCGGCGACGACCTGTTCATCGTTGGAAAAGTCGGAGGATCGCTCGCGTCGGGGCGGCACCTCACCTTCGCGCCGCAAGTTCGCGAGGGACGCTGGCTCTGCGACACGCTCGGCGCTGATCTGCACGCGATGATCGACGTCTCCGACGGCGTGGGACGCGACGCGGGCCGGATCGCGGAAGCGTCGGGGGTGCGGATCGAGTTGGACGCCGCAGCGCTCCCGCTGCACGGCGGCGTCGCCGGATGGCGCGAGGGGTTGTCCGACGGCGAGGACTACGTGCTGCTGTTCGCCTCCCCGCGCACGCCCGGCGCGGAGTGCCCTGCGACTGGTCAGCCGATCACGCGCGTGGGGCGGGTGCTGGACGCCCCGCGGCCCGCGTGCGTGGTGCGCACCCCGGACGGCGATGTTCTCGACGCGAGCGAACTCGGGTGGGACCACGGGGGATGACCGCGAGCGAACCCATCCGGATCGAATCCATGAGCGAAGCCGACACGATCGGCGTCGGGGCGCGGCTCGCGGGTCGCTTGAAACCGGGCGACGTGATCGCGCTCGAAGGCGACCTCGGCGCGGGCAAAACCCGGTTCGTGCGCGGGCTGGCGCGCGGGCTGGGGCACGACGAACGCCGGGTCTCGAGCCCGACCTACGTGCTTGTTCACGAGTACGACGACGCGGAAGGGGCGCCGCCGCTGATCCACGTGGACGCGTACCGGGTCGCCTCGGCGGACGAACTGGAGGGGTTCGGTCTGGATCGCGCGATGGCGGACGGGGCCGTCCTCGTGGTGGAATGGGCTTCGCGACTGGGCGATGCGCTGGATCCGTCGCGGCTGCGCGTCGAGATCGCGCACGCGGGGGACGACCTCCGGGAGATTTCGCTGTCGTGGGCGACCGAAGGCGGCGAGTGGGCGGAGCGGCTGCGATCGCTCTAGACTGCCCGCATGTCGCGTCCGAAGAGCCGATCCGAACCACGCACGCCCGACGCCGCCGAGCAGCCCCGCTGCCCGATCTGCGAGGCGTCCGCTGACCGCTCGGGCGACGCGTTCCCCTTCTGCTCCCGACGGTGCCGGATGGTCGACCTCGATCGCTGGTTCGCCGGGCGGTACGTCGTATCAAGGCCACTCAACGACGATGATCTCGCGAATCTCGGCTGAGCGCGGCGCGCTCCTGGCGATGCTGATCCTGTGCCCGCCCGCGCTTGCGCAAGCGGAGGGTGTCGACGACGCGCCGCCGGGCGTGATGGGTCTGTTCTGGGAATCGTTCGACCTGTTCACGATCCTCATCGTGCTCGGCTCGGTTGTGTCGGTCGCGATCATCATCCGC
>JBQLZI010000334.1:0-2185 GCA_052168195.1 Phycisphaerales bacterium | reverse complement strand
AGATGGCCGCGCTGTTCGGCTCGCCCCGCACGATGCTCGAGGCGGTGGAGCACGCCGTCTCGGTGGTGCGCCCCCTGGCGGAGGAACGCAAGATCGCGATCGCGCTGCGCGCCGACCCCGCGCTGGCCGAGGTCGCCGCGGGACCACTGTTCACCGTGGTGAGCAACGGGCTGCGCAACGCCGTCCAAGCAACCGCCGACGGCGGGAACGTGGAACTGCACGCGCGGCTGTTCTCGACCAGCGACGGACGCACCGAGGTCGGCGTCGACATCCTCGACGATGGCGGGGTGTTCCCCGCGGTCTTCGGCGACTGCGTGTTCGACTTCGGCTTCACCACCAAGGAAACCGGCACGGGGATGGGCCTGCCTCTTGCGCGCGACATCGTGCGCGAACTGGGCGGAGTCATCACTCTCAACCCGCGTGACCCGTCGTCGAACACGGGCGGGGCGCACCTGCACGTGCGCGTGCCCGCCTCGCCCCTGCCCACCCCATGAGCGCCGACACCCCCAGCGCGCGGATCCTGCTGGCCGACGACGATCGCTTCGTCGCGCGGTCGCTCGCCGCGTTCCTGGAAGAAGAGGGCTACGCGTCGGAGGTCGCGCCGACCGGGGACGCGGCGCTCGAACGACTCACCGACGACTCGAAGCCGCGCATCGACGTCCTGATCTGCGACGTGTCGATGCCGGGCATGAACGGCATGGAGGTGCTGCGCCGCTGCGTGGACGAGCACCCGGACCTCGTGGTGATGATGCTCACCGCCTACGGCACGATCGAGGACGCCGTGCGCGCCGTGCGCAGCGGCGCGGCGGACTATCTGACCAAGCCGGTGGTCGACAGCGAATTGCGCATCGGGCTCCAGCGCGCGCTGCGCCAGCGGGCACTGCTCGCGGAGAACACCAACCTACGCGCCCAACTCGACGAGAAGTTCGGGCTCGACAGCATCATCGGGCACGACCACCGCATGCTGCGGATCTACGACCTCATCCGCGCGGTGGCGCCGACGAAGTCGACGGTGCTGATGTCCGGGGAGAGCGGCGTGGGCAAGTCGCTCGTCGCGCGTTCGATCCACACGCTCTCGCCCCGCAAGAGCGGCCCGTTCGTCGAACTCGCGTGCGGGTCGATCCCCGAGACGCTCCTCGAATCGGAACTCTTCGGGCACGCGAAGGGAGCCTTCACCGGCGCGCACGCGGACAAGCAGGGCAAGTTCCTCGCGGCGCACGGCGGGACGCTGTTCCTTGACGAGATCAACTCGGCGTCGCCCGCGATGCAGTTGAAACTGCTTCGGGTGCTGCAGGAGCGCAAGTTTGAGCCGGTGGGCAGCAACGAGACCATCGAGGTCGACGTGCGCGTCGTGCTCGCGAGCAACCAGCCGCTGGAAGACCTCGTCGCGAAGGGCTCGTTCCGCGAGGACCTGTACTACCGGATCAACGTCGTGCGCATCGACCTGCCGCCGCTGCGCGAGCGGTCGTGCGACATCCCGATGCTCGCGAAGCACTTCCTCGAGAAGCACGCGCGGGAACTGGGCAAGCGGCTCGTGGGATTCAGCGACGACGCGCTGGCCGCGCTGGAGCGGTACGCCTTCCCGGGCAACGTGCGCGAACTGGAGAACATCGTGGAGCGGGCGGCGGTGCTGTCGACGCGCCCGACGATCGGCGTCGAAGACCTGCCGGCGCAGGTGGTGAGCGGGAACGGCTCGCCGCTGCTGGCGAAGGTGCGCGGCGCCGACCCGTTCGCGGGAGTCGATGGGATCGACGCGCCGGACACGCCGTGGACGCCCACCCCGCTGGCCGAGGCGCTGGAAGAGCCGGAGCGCCGCATCATCCGCAAGGCGCTGGAGGCCAACGACTGGAACCGGCAGAAGACCGCCGAGGACCTCGGGATCAACCGCACGACGCTGTACAAGAAGATCCGCGCGCTCGGGCTGGACGCGCCGTGACGCTCACCCGCGCGCGTCGTCGGGGGCTTCAGAATCACGGGGTGCGTCGGCGGTCTGCGCTTCGGGTCTGGGGCTCGTCGGCGCGCCCAAGTAGCGAAGCGATCGCTCAAGCACGCGCTTGACGGGCGGGCCCGCGACCCACGAACCGAAGTGCTGACGCTTGCGCACCAGTTCGGGCGCGGGGTCGTCGATGGTCACAAGGCAGACCAGCCGCGGGGATTCGAGCGGCGCGCCCGCGACGAAACTGCT
>JBQLZI010000333.1:0-2209 GCA_052168195.1 Phycisphaerales bacterium | reverse complement strand
AGGGCGCGCGCCAACCGGTCGATCGTCGCGACCAGCACCGCCGGGCGGTCGTAATACCCCGCCGCGATGCGCTCCCGCGCCGCCGCAACCACCTGCTCACGCGTCGGACGGTCGGCCCGCTGCGCCGAGAGCGCCTCGGGGGAAATCTCCACTTCGTCCACGACCCGCCGCGCGAGGGTACCCTGCGCAGCGCCGCTGTTGTTCGTCCGGGCCTCGGGCGCGGCCACCTCAACGGGCCGCCGCGCGGACCCGCCCGGGCCCACACTCCAAACCCCACGCCCATCCACCGGTGCAAAGTCACTCATGCTCGCGTCGCTCCGATCGTTCCACTGGTCTCGTCGAATCTCGTCATCCTGACGCGACGCGTGGCCCACCAAAGCCCTACGCCGCATCCGCCGCTCCGGCGTCGCGAGGCGCTCTCGTCGTGCCTCGCCGACCACCGTTTTCCAAGCCGCGGTTGCCGTCCCTGACCTTCCCACTATCGTCGAGCAGTCCGGAAACCCTGCAACCTTTCCACACCCTCCCGCCGGAAACCTAACTCTCGCCCTCCCAGATATTTGTAAGCGATAACTTCACCCCGGACTTCCCGAGAATTTCCCGCAGATCTCCACGATCCACGGCCTCAGGCATGCCCAATCAAACTGCGAACATACTCCATCGTGCCGCCGCCCTCGCGAGCATCACTTTTCTTGCCCTCGCACTCGGCTGCGCGGGCGGTCCCGCCGCGAATCCCGGCCCCGCCCAGGCCTCCGCGCCCACCCGCGACCAGACCCGCGAAGTCCTCGGCGACGCCGGCGCACAGCCCGCCTCCATCGCCGACGACGGCTGGACCATCGTCCTCGCCGCCTACTCCGGCGCCGACGCCCGCCAGCGCGCCGCCGCCGCAGCCGAAACCATCCGCACCCGAACCAACCTCCCCGCCGTCCGCGTCCAGGATCGGGGCCGCGGCGCCGCCGTCATCGCCGGCTCGTACCGCTCGCCCGCAGACGCCGCCGCCCAGCGCGACCTCGCCCGCGCCCGCGACACCACCCTCGACGGCCAGAACCCCTTCACCACCGCGTTCCTCGCTCCGCCCGTCGGTGACCCCGACCCCGGCAACCTCCCGCAGTACCACCTCTCCCGCGCCTTCACCGAGTTCGGCTCCCAGTCCCGCTACACCCTCCAGATCGCCGTCTACGAAACCCCCGACGCCGCCGAAGCGCGCCGCGCCGCCGAGCAGGCCGCCGCCCAACTCCGCGCCGACGGCGAGCCCGCCTTCTACTACCACGGCCCGTCCCGCTCCATGGTCACCCTCGGCGCCTTCACCGCCGCCGAAGCCGGGCTCGAAAATGGCCTCCCCGGACCCGTCCTCGCCGAGTTCCGACGCCGCCACCCCTACAACCTCTTCAACGGCCGCCAACTCCTCCAGCGCATGCCCGGGCAGTCCCAACGCGCCCCGCAGCCCTCCTTCCTCGTCGAGATCCCCCGCGAGTGAACCCCCGTCGACCCCCCTGTTTGGATGGGCCTTCATATTCTGCTCGGGGTTTCTTTGTTTTTGTCTTGCAACAACTTGCAGACCGGGTAGACTCGCGAAAGGACCGCCCGGCAAGCACAGGGCCGGCGCGTCCCGGAGTGAGAGTCCACCGGACGATTCGAGACGTACTCGCGCAGGTCGCCGCGCCCGCGGTTCCCGTGCCCCGTCTGATCGACGGCCGGATTCCATCCCTCGACTGACCCCTTCGCGTTCGTCCTGTGCGCTGCCCCGCGCGGAGGCCAACGCCCCCGCGCCCGGCTTCTGCGTCTGCCCCACCTTGGGGCGTTGACGCCCGACGCGCGACAACGGAAGGTCGCCGCGCGAAGGGCAGAGAGGGAGCAAAGTCCGCACCCCGGCCACACACTGTGACCCGGGACAGACGCAACCCAAGACCGCTCGGCACCCCACCGCGCCGAGCGGTTCTTCTTTTTGCCACTTGGTTCCTTCTCCCCTCCACCTCTGCCCTCCAGGGGAGAGGTCGCGGAACGCAGCGACGCGGGTGAGGGGCCGTCTCTTTCCTCGTCCTCCCCTCCCACCCGTGGGAGGGCCGGGGAGCGGGGCCATCATCTTCATCCCCTCCTGCGCAGCGGGAGGGGTAGGGGAGGGTCTTCTCCTCACTCCCCCTCGCCGCCCTCCATCCGCTGACGCGCCCGCTTCTTCGCCGCAAGCAGCCCCGACGACGAACCCTCGCCGTCC
>JBQLZI010000332.1:0-2219 GCA_052168195.1 Phycisphaerales bacterium | reverse complement strand
CGAGCAGGTCGTCGAGGTCGTCGTCGCCTCTGGACGCGACGCGCACCACCGGGCAGTTCAGGTGCTCGCGCAGGCGGTCGAGGTCGACCTTCACCCCAGCGCGGGCGGCCTCGACGGTCTTCGTGACCGCGACGACGCTCGGGATTCCCTTCGAGAGGATTTCGCCCGCGAACGTCAGGTTGCGCGGCAGGTTGCTCGCGTCGACCACGATGAGCGCGGCGTCGGGCGGGGCGGCGCGGAGCCCTCCCGGCGCGAGCCGGCCGTCGAGTGTTTCGCGGCAGACGTGCGCCTCGGGCGCTTCGAGCGCGAGCGAGTACACGCCGGGCAGGTCGACGACCTCGATCGGGTGCTTCTCGGCGCCGATACGCAGCGAACCCACGCCGGCTTCCTGCGTGGTGCCGGGGAAGTTGCTGACCTTGTGGCGCAGGCCGCAGAGACGGTTGAAGAGCGTCGTTTTCCCCGCGTTGGGGTTCCCGACGAGGACAAGACGGCGCGTGGACGAGATGGGCTCGGCCCGGTGCTGGCCGGGATCGCCGGGAAGGGTGGCCTCGGCCACGCGTTACGCTCCCTTGGAGTCGTTGGGGGGCGGGGGCGGCTGCTTGAGCGGCCCGACGATCACCTTGTCCGCGATGGCGCGGGCCAGCGCGATGCGGCTGGTCTGGCCGTGCTCACCTCCGACTTCGAGGATGCACGAACCCGAGGCGCGGCAGACCCTGACGCAGGTGTCGGGGCCGAGGCCGAGGGTCTCCAGCAGGAACTGATCGCACGGTTCGAGGCCGTCGGCGCCGCAAATCCGTGCCTGTTCCCCGGCGCGGAGTTGGGTCAGCGGGATGCGACGATCGGCGTCCTTGGCGGGCTCGCCGTCCTGCCGCCCCCATCGGTCTGTCCGTTTCCGCTTGCCCACGACCAACCGCGCCTCCTGACCGGGCTCCGTCACCCGACACGATACTACCCGGTCATTGCGACAGAGTCTCAACAAGCAACGCTTCAACCGCAGACGGGGCGCCGTGGCGTCGGTCGGGCCGCTCGGCCGATACCGTCTCTCCGCATCATGCCCGACACCTACCAGACCCCCCTGCTGCTTCCCGACGACCCCGCCGAGGCGTCGGCGCGTCTGGAGCACTTCCTGCGGCACGCGCGGCAGACCCCGGGGGTCCGCGAGATCTCCGTCGAGCAGACCGAGCCCCAGCCCACGCTCCGCGTCCGGTTCGACCACCGCGCAGCGTCGATCGAGGACCTCGCCCGCTGGGCCGAGCACGCCGGCATCGGGCTCCGCGAGCGCCTCGGCCACGTCGTCCTCGCGGTCGACGGCATGGCGTCGCCGCAGAGCGAGCAGGCGATCGAGGCCGCGCTGCGCTCTCTCCCGGGCGTGCACGCGAGCGCGTCGTTCCCGTCGCGCACGGTGCGCATCGAGTTTGATCGCGCCCGGTGCCAGTTGCCCGACGTGGCGCTGCGCCTGAGCCAGATGGGGTTCGGCGTCGAGCCGCTGTCGAAACGCGAAGCGGACCGACGCGAAGCGCGCGCACGGATCGCGACGCGTCGCCAGCGCATCGTCGCCGCGTGGCGGGCGGCGCGGGAATCCCCCGAACTGCTCGGCGCCATCCTGGGCGCGATCACGCTCGGCCTCGGCGTGCTGCTCTGGAAGGCGTTTGATGTGTCCCAATGGGTCTGGCTGCCGCTGGTACTTGCCGCGTACCCGCTCGCTGGGTGGAACACCGCCCGCGACACGTTCCTGACGCTCATCCGCTTCCGGTTCAACATCGACGTGCTCATGTTCGTCGCCGCGATCGGCGCCGGCGCGATCGGGCACTGGGAGGAAGGCGCCCTCCTGCTCGTGCTGTTCGCGTTCGGCCACGCGGGCGAGCGCCTCGCGATGGACCGCGCCAGGCGCGCCATCGAAGCCCTCCACGAACTCACCCCCGACACCGCGTGGCGCCTCGATCCCGACGGCGCCGCGACGGAAGTGCCCGCGGACGAACTCGTGGTGGGCGATGTCGTGCTCATCAAACCGGGTGAACGCGTCCCGGCCGACGGCCAGGTGCAGAAGGGACACTCCGCGATCGACCAGTCGGCGATCACCGGGGAGTCCACGCCCGTCGAGAAGCAGCCCGGCGACCGCGTGTTCGCGGGCACCATCAACGGCGACGGCGCCATCGAGGCCCGGGTCGACCGCGCGCAGCACGAAACGACCCTCGCCAAGGCCATCCGCCTCGTCGAAG
>JBQLZI010000331.1:0-2225 GCA_052168195.1 Phycisphaerales bacterium | reverse complement strand
CGGCGACGCCGGAGTTCGAGCGCCGCCGCCCCGCGCAATCGAGTGAGCGCTCCGCGCTCCTGCTCGCAGGCGACTACACCGACACGGGCTGGCCAGCGACGATGGAGGGCGCGGTGCGCAGCGGCGCGCTTGCCGCTGCGGCGGTGGTCGGCAAGCCGCGCGATTGGGCGCTGGCGCGGCAGAGCCGTCCGTCGTGGCTGGCGTCGCTGCTCGGCGGCGAAGGGCTGCGCCGCTCGCTCGCGCTCACGAGGTGAGCACGCCCTTGCGCTGGTCGAAGAGTTTCTCGAGTTTGTCCTTGATCGGCTCGCTCGCCTCGAGTCCCGAGGCGCACGCGACCAGCAGATCGACGAGGTTCAGGTAATCGTCCGCGCCGATCTGTTCGGGCGCGATGATCGCCGCGGCCTTGTCGCCGGCTTCGACCTTGTCGAGGTCGCCCATGTTGTGGTAGTTGCCCAGCGGGAGGCAGACGCACGTCGCGTCGTAGCCATACGCGCAGTAGCAGGTCGCCTCGCAGGCGCCGCCCGGCATGAGTTTGCGCTGCCACTTGAACGGGCGATCGCGCTTCGCGTGCTCTTTCGCGAGTGATTCGCACACCTTCGCGACCGCGGCGGTCAGCGTTGGGCTGAACGTGCTCATTCGGTCGCCCACGCGCACGATCGGCCCGGCGTGGATCGGCGAATCGTGCGGGAAACTCCGCGAGTTCTCCAGCGCGATCAGTTTGGCGTTTGTCGGGATGAAGCCGTCGCGGCACGCGGCGATCGCGCCGACGAATCCAACTTCCTCCGCCCGGGTCATCAGCACCCCGACGGCCGCGCCCTCGGGCGCTTCCTCGACCGCGCACAACGCGGCGGCCAGCGCCGCGAGGTCGTCGCACGCCGGCGCCGACACAAGATCCGACACGATCTCGGGCTCGGGCACTTCCCACGACGCGAGATCGCCCACGTCCGGCTCCGGCCCGCGCTCGCGCTCGGCGACGCACGTCCGGTGCGCGGTGGCCTCGTCGGCGGGCGTCGCGGAGGTGATGCGCGCCCTGCACGGCTCGCCCCCCGTGCGGATGAGGACGGTCGGGCGGTTGTCGAAGTATTCCTGGCGCACGCCACCGCGGAACGAGAGTTCGATCTCGTGCTCCTGAAGCTCCTCGCCGGTCAGGCGCTCGACGACGAACGCGGGGTGATCCAGGTGCGCGGTGTAGAGGATGCTGGGCGTCGTGTTCGTGTCGAGCGAGGCGGGCCTGAGCAGCATGTTGCCGTGCGCGTCGCGGTCGAGCGTGAACCTCGGCGACCGCTCGCTGACCCAGCGCTGGACAAAGTCGATCACGCGGTCTTCCTTGCCCGCGGCGGTCGGGATGCCGGTGAGCGCGAGCAGCGTGTCGAGACGGCGGCGGTCGTGGTCGGGCATGGGGCATCAAAGGCAGGGGGAGGCGGGCGGGCGACCTACCATGCGGTCCGATGCACGACTCTTCGCCGTTCTCTCCCGTTCCCGATGTGCTCGCCGACCTCCGCGCCGGCAGGATGGTGGTGCTCACCGACGACGAGAACCGCGAGAACGAGGGCGACCTGGTGCTCCCGGCGCAGTTCGTCACGCCCGAGGCGGTCAACTTCGCGCTGCGCGTCGCCCGCGGATATCTCTGCCTTTCGCTCACTCCCGAAGATTGCGATCGGCTCGACCTGCACCCGCAGAGCGTGGTGAACACGTCCGTGCGCGGCACGCCGTTCACGGTGAGCGTGGACGGCCACCCGAAGCACGGCTTCACCACCGGCGTAAGCGCGGCGGAGCGGGCCAAGACGATCCGCATGATGATCGACCCGAAGTTCGGGCCGGACGACTTTGTTCGCCCCGGGCACATCAACCCGCTGCGCGCCCGTGAGGGCGGCGTGCTGGTGCGCACGGGGCAGACCGAGGGGTCGCTCGATCTCTGCCGCCTCGCGGGGCTGCACCCCAGCGCGATCATCATCGAGATCATGCGCGACGACGGCGAGATGGCCCGCGTTCCCGACCTGATCGAGTTGTGCAGGGAGCACAACCTCAAGATGTGCTCGGTCGCGCAGATCATCGAGTGGCGCCTGGCCCGCGAGAGTCTGGTGAGGCGCATCGAGCCGCGCGCCGGCGTGCCGGTGTCGACGGAGTTCGGCGAGTTCACGCTCATCGCGTACGAGAGCGTGGTCGACGCGCTGCCGCATCTCGCGCTGACCGTCGGCGGCGTGGGCGGGCTGAACGCGAACGAC
>JBQLZI010000330.1:0-2286 GCA_052168195.1 Phycisphaerales bacterium | reverse complement strand
CACGCTCGATGATCCGCGTTGACCGCTCACGCTGGCCCAGCGCATCGAGCAGCGCCACGAGTCGCGCCAGCGACTCCGCGTCCGGCACGCGCAGCGACGCGGCGCGCTCCATCGCCGCGCGGGCCTCCGGCTCCTTGCGGGCCAGGATCGCCGCCCGCGCCTGCTGGATCGCGATGTTCAGGTTCTCGATCCGCTCGGCCGCGACCCCGTCGATGTACGCGAGGATGTCCTCCGGCGCGTCGCCGCGTGTGCGCCGCAGATCGATGATCGCCGCGTGGGCGCGCCAGTCGTCCGGATCGATCTCCACGAAGGTTTGGGCGGCGTCCATCGCGCGCTGCGCCTCGCCCTGGGCCGCGAGCCCCGTGATCTTCGCGATGTGCGCGTCGTTGTTCTCCGGGTCGATCGCGAGGATCTTGTCGGCCGTCTCGAGGTACTCCGTCAGGAAGCCCATCTCGCCCTGGAGTTGCATGAGCGCCTCGAGCGGGCGCACGTCGCCGGGCATCACGTCCACCGCGAGTTCGGCGAACGTCGCCGCGGTCTGGAGGTGCTTGGCGTTGACCTGCGGCGTGCGCCGCCGCGCCTCGACGAACTTCAGGATCATCTCGCCGTCGTCGCGATTGCGCGAGACGTACCGGCCGAGTTGGTCGGTGGCGAAGAGGTAATCCCCCTGCTCGAGCGCGGCGAGGCCCGCCTCACGCGAACGCTCCACCGAACGGGCCTGACCGACCTTCCGCAGCGTGTACGCCGCGCCGAGCGCGACCGCCCCGACCAGGGCCAGCGCGACCAGGAGGACCAGACGCTTCTTTGCTCTTCGACTCATCGCCATGGGTTCATACCTTCAGAATCTGTCGCACCGTTGTCCAGATGATCCACAGGTCCAGACGGAAACTCTGACGCTGCACGTACTCCAGGTCGTAGCGGATCCACTCCTGGAAATCCGTCTCGGGCGCCCGCGTTCTCCTGACCTGCCAGAGCCCGGTCACGCCCGGCCGCACGCTGAGCCGCGCCTCGCGCCACGTGGGACAATACTGGTTTTCCTTGTCGGGGCTCGGACGCGGCCCCACCACGCTCATGTGCCCCAGCAGCACGTTGATGAACTGGGGCAACTCGTCGAGTTGCAGTTTCCGCAGCACCTTCCCGACCTTCAGCACCCGCGGATCGTCCTCGATGAAGAACTGCGGGCCGTCCGCCTGGTTCATCTTCACCAGTTCGGCCTTCATCGATTCGGCGTTCTTGCGCATCGTCCGGAACTTGATGCACGGGAACTCGCGCCCCTTGACGGTCTGACGCCGGTGCGCGAAGAACGGCGGCCAGCCGTCTTCGAGGAAGATCGCCAGCGTGATGATCGGGTAGAGCGGCGCCGTCACGAACAGCACCGCCGCGCTGAACGCGATGTCGAAGGCGCGCTTCAGCCCGCGCCGGCGCAGGCCCGGCCCGCCCCCGGTGCGCCGCGCGGGGATCGACCGCGCCTCGGGCCAGTCGATTTCGCCCGGCGGATCAAGTTCCGTGGCGTCCTCCGCGAGGCCCGGGCCGACCACGGTCTCGCCCGGGTTCAGCGTGCGCCCGGCGCCGACCCAGACCGAGCCGATGAACCGGACGCCCTCCTCGGGACGGACGCTCTCGTGCAGCCACACCCCCGGCTGATACTCGTAGACGCCGTCGAACGCGGCGCCGGGGTAGCGCCACTGCTCGAGCATGCGGCGGGTGTACGCCGCGCGGTGCGCGTCGTGGCGCGCGTCGAGGATCCACGCCCGCGCAACGCCCGGCGCCGAGCCGTCGGGACCCACCTCGTCCGCGAGCGCGCTCCAGCCGAGGTACGGGTCGGGGCTCGACCGCCACAGCCGCGCGAGCGCGATGTCGTTGGTCAGCGCCGCCCGCGCCGTGGCGCGCGTCGACGGGTGGTACACACGGGCGAAACCCTCGACAGAGCCGTCCCGCCCGACGCGCACGCGCTCGGCGTAGGTCTGGTCGTCGCGGTCGACCAGTCGCAGACGCATCACGCGAGGATCGAGCCACGCCATGCGCTTGAGCGCCGGCGCGGGATCGAACGAGAGCAGGTCGTGCTTGCCGATGAGCAGAAAGACCCGCGGGCCGGCGGGCGAGGGATCAACGCCCGCGCGATCGCAGCGCACGATCTGCACGCCGCGCACCGACCACCAGCGGTCGTGCAGCGTCCGCAGGTCGGCGCCCCAGAGCCGTGGAGCGTTCCCCACCGCCCTGCGCGGCGTCACCCCGCTCGAACTGACGTTCGTCGCGGTCATTGTCAGACGGGCGCGCCCTTGCGTG
>JBQLZI010000329.1:0-2287 GCA_052168195.1 Phycisphaerales bacterium | reverse complement strand
CGACGCGCAAGAAGTCCACCCGGAAGAAGGCGGGCGCCTCCTCGGCGAAGTCGCGGGCCGGGAGTGCAGAGGACGGGTCGGAGTCCGCCGCCGGGAAACACCTCGTGATCGTCGAGTCGCCCGCGAAGGCCAAGACGATCAATCGCTACCTGGGCTCGAACTACGTCGTGAAGGCCTCCGTCGGGCACGTCCGCGACCTGCCTTCGAAGGCGCCCAAGGGCGACAAGTCCCCCGTCCCGGGCGTCGATCTCGAGCACGATTTCGAGCCGACCTACGAGGTGCTGTCGGGCAAGGCCAAGACCGTCAGCGAGTTGAAGCGCGCCGCCAAGGGCGCATCCGACATCTGGTTCGCGACCGACCTTGACCGCGAAGGCGAAGCCATCGCGTGGCACCTCGCGCACATCCTCGGCGTCGAGCCCTCGCACGCGAAGCGCGTGGTCTTCAACGCGATCACCGCGGGCGAGATCAAGCGCGCCTTCGCCGCCCCGCGCTCCATCGACCAGAACAAGGTTGATGCGCAGCAGGCGCGCCGTGTGCTCGACCGAATCGTCGGGTACCAGGTCTCCCCCCTGCTCTGGAAGAAAGTCGCCCGCGGCCTGTCCGCCGGACGCGTGCAGAGCGTCGCCGTTCGGCTCATCGTCGAACGCGAACGCGAGATCCGCGCGTTCGTGCCCGACGAGTACTGGAAGATCGATGCGCGTTTCGCGCTCTCCGAGAAGGACGCTCAGGCCCTCGCCAAGGCCTGGCCCGAATTCCTCGCGCAGACCGACGACAAGGGCAACGGCCCCACCGTCAAGGCCCAGAACGCTTGGCTCGCCGAGCGGAAGGGCATCAAGGCGGAACTCGTCGAGATCGGCGGCGAAAAATTCGACGTGCAGGCCCAGGGCCTGAAGGCCGCCGAACGCGGCGACGTCATCGACCTCACGCCCAGGATCAAGGAAATCGCGGAGCGCGCGGGGCTCACCAAAGTTTCAGTCGACACCACCGAAGACCCCGACGCCAAGGGTCCGGCGAAAACCCTTCGCACCGTCACGGGCGAGATCGACGTCTCCACGCCCTACGCGATCAAGTCGATCGAAACCAAGCGCACGACCAGCCGCCCCCCTGCGCCGTTCATCACCTCGACGATGCAGCAGGCCGCGTCCAGCCGCCTCGGCTTCGGCGCCCAGCGCACCATGCGCGCCGCGCAGGGGCTGTACGAAGGCGTCGAGATCAAGGGCGTCGGCGCCGTCGGCCTCATCACCTACATGCGAACCGACTCGACAAACCTCTCGCGCGAGGCCATCGACATGGCCCGTGAGCACATCTCGTCGAAGCACGGCGCGAGGTACCTCCCCGAGAAGCCCAACTTCTTCTCGTCGAGCAATAAGGCCGCGCAGGAAGCCCACGAGGCGATCCGCCCGACGTCGCTCGACTACCCGCCCGAGCGCATCGCCGCCGATCTCAAGAAGAAGCGCAACGGCGAGGACATGCTGCGGCTCTACCGGCTCATCTGGGAGCGATTCGTCTCCTGCCAGATGACGCCCGCGCAGTGGGATTCGACCTCGGTGTTCATCGAGGGCGGCAAGGACAAATCCTCGCCGGTCGTTTTCAAGGCCTCGGGACGCGTCCTCGTGTTCGACGGCTTCTACCGCGTCGCGGGTGTGCCCACCGCGAGCGACGAGCAGACCCTCCCGGAGATCCGCGAAGGCCTGCCGCTCTCGCCGTTCTCGATCGACCCGCAGCAGAAGTTCACGGCGCCCCCGCCGCGCTACACCGAAGCGTCGCTCATCAAGACGCTCGAGAGCGAGGGCATCGGACGCCCGTCGACGTACGCCTCGATCATTCAGGTCATCCAGGACCGCAACTACGTCGAGCAGCCGCCCGGAGACCGCCGATTCTATGCGACCGATCTCGGCGAAGTCGTCACGGACAAACTCCGCGAAGCGTTCCCCGACATCATGGAAGTCGGCTACACGCGCGAACTCGAGGACGAACTCGACAAGATCGAGAGCGACAAACTCGACTGGGTCGAGGTGCTCCGCCGTTTCTACGGCCCCTTCAAGGAGCAACTCGGCGAGGCGCTGGAAACCCTCACCCACGCGAAGGCCGAGGTGCAGCCGGCGCCCAAGGAATACCGCTGCGAGAAGTGCGGCGCCGACCTCGTCTACCGCTTCGGGAAGAACGGCCGGTTCCTCTCGTGCTCGCGCTACCCGGACTGCGATTACGCGTGCCCCTGCGACCGCGAGGGTAAGCCGCAGAAAGCCGAGACCGTCGACGTCGCCTGCCACAAGTGCGGCGCCCCGAT
>JBQLZI010000328.1:0-2303 GCA_052168195.1 Phycisphaerales bacterium | reverse complement strand
CCACTCGATGGTCTCGCGCGACACCGGTATGTCCGAGTACATCCGCACCGTCCGCCGCTGACGCATCACCTCGTAGAACGATCGCGCCAGATCCTCGGGCTTCCCGTCGGGCCGGTACGGCTCCAGCGGCACGAACTTCGGGGCAGGAAGATCCGTCGTCACCGCCTTGTGCCGGGGAAGGTCGTTGGGATTCGCGTTCTGGTCGGTGCTCTTCGCGCTCATACGCGGCCAATGTACCGGACGGGCCCGATGTTCCGCCCAATTTCCTGCCGCCGCGCCACACGCCAGGCGGTCGGCGGCGACCTCTCCCTGAACACCCCGTGCCCGTCCGGGCCACAATGCACGATGAGGAACCGCCCATGACCACCCGCCGCACCCGCTGCACCCGCCCGCTCCTCGCCGCCGCGATCCTTGCCTTGGCCGGCGCCCACGCCGCCCTCGCCGTCGACTCCAAGGACAACGCCGCGCTGCGGTACTGGCGCGCGTTCGCGCTCGTCGACGCGGACAAAGCCGAAGCCGTCAACACGGTCGGTCGCGATGCACTCGGCGCCGCCGAGTTCACGCTCACCGATGAAACGGCGCTGGGCGTGATCCGGGACGATGACCTGATCGACCGCCTTATCAGCGCCGCCGACCTGCCCGAGTGCGACTTCGCCATCGAGTACGAGCGCGGCATTGGGGCGCTGCTTCCCCATCTCGGCCCCATGCGCACCGGCGCGACCGCGCTCCTGCTCCGCGCACGCTTCGACATTGCCCATGGCGACCAAGCCCACGCCGCGGCCTGCATCGCTGCCGCGATCCGCTCCGCGGAGCACATTGTCGGCGACGGCGTGCTCATCAGTTCCCTCGTCAGCGCGTCCATCATCGAGCGCACGCGGCCGGTCGTTGAAGCCGCGGTCAACAGCGGACACCTCAACGCCGAACAGCGAGCCGTGCTTCTCGGCGCGATCGAACGCTTCGAGCGCGACGATCCATTCGGCGTCGTCTCGGCGCTGCGGGCTGAGACGCGCATGATCGCGCACTGGGCCGAAACCAATCTCCGCGGCGACAACGGCGCCGAACTCCTCGCGCAGGTGAGTCCGGATAGCGACTCGAAGGAGACGGCACGCATTCTCGAAGACCTGCCCAACCAGGTCCGGCTCTACGAACTCGCCATGGGGAAAGGCGTGGACGCCGTGGAAGCAAGTGATAGGGCCGCGCTTGACGCCCTCGGCGCGGCGCTCCGCGAGGGCGCGTTCGGCGATCTCGCCAGGATCTTCATCCCGAGTCTCCATCGCACCATCGACACCATGGTCCGCGCCGAGTCCAACCTGACGGCCATGCGCGACGCGCTTTCCAGATGACCCAGGGGGCCGCCGAGGACCTGCGCCCGCTGCTTCGCCGCTCCCGTCGGGGCGACGAAGCGGCGGCACGCGCCCTCCTCGCGGCGTGCGCGCCCTCGATGCGCCTTTACGCGCGGTCGATCCTCCACGATCACGACCTCGCCGAAGACGCCGTGCAGGCGGCGCTGCTCGCGGTCTTCTATTCGACCACCAAACGCATCGACGC
Source organism: Phycisphaerales bacterium (assembly GCA_052168195.1). GTDB lineage: Bacteria > Planctomycetota > Phycisphaerae > Phycisphaerales > UBA1924 > JAHBXC01. The sequence continues at coordinate 755 of JBQLZI010000328.1, read as the reverse complement.
GGTCGACGACCCGCGCGCGTGGCTGCTGGCCGTGACGCGGAAGAAAGCCGCATCGATGGCCCGCGCCGACACCCGCCGCCGCACACGAGAAAGCACCCTTTCCATGCCACAGTCGACGACGCCTGCGCACGACAGCCACAACTCCGTCCGCGACGCGATCGCCCTGCTCCCGCGCCGCTGGCGCGAGGCCGTCATCCTCACCGACGGCTGCGGCCTCACGCTCGATCGCGCCGCAGAAGCGATGCACGCGAACCGCAACACCGTGGCGTGGTGGCGACGCCGCGCGCACGCGCTCCTTCGCCATCAACTCACGCCGCTCGACGATCCGCAATCCCGACCGGCAACGGAGGTGCGCCATGGATGAACGAATCCGTGATTCACTTGCGCACGCGCGCGATCAAGGCGTCACGGGGCCCGCGGACGAGGCGTTTCTCGCGCGCGTTCGCGACGAACGATCACGCCGCCGCCGACCCGTGATCGCGGCAATCGGCGCCGGGCTTGCGTTGGCCGCGTGCGCCGCGCTCGCGGTCGTTGTGCTGCGTCCCGTCCCGACGCCTCCCGTTCCGCAGGCCGAAGAACCGACCGTCGCCGAAGCGCCGCTCGATCAAGGCACAGTCATCGAGCCGGCGAAGGCAACCCTCGCGACCCTGCTTCGCCTCAACGCCGACGGCGATCTCGACTCGCTTGTGCTCTCCCGCGCCGACTGCGTCGCGTGGACCCGCGCCGTCAGCGCCCGAGGGGGCTGACGGCGCGGG
>JBQLZI010000327.1:0-2310 GCA_052168195.1 Phycisphaerales bacterium | reverse complement strand
CGGCGCCTGCCGCTGACCGGGTACTACGGGCTGGTGGTCGACGTGCTGAAGAAGACGAGCGACGCGCAGAAGATGTACGAGATGATCCAGTCGCGTTTCGCGCTGCGCAGCCCGGAGGAGCGGAACGTCTCGGTGCAGCGGTCGATGCAGGCCCTGGACGCGATGATCACCGACGGCTGGGTCGGGCGGAGCGTGCAGAAGAACCGGCGGGCGATCATGCTGGAGATCGGCAAGACGCGGTTCGTGCGCACGGCGGCGGAGATGGAGGTGGTGGTGCGCCGGGGAAGCAAGGCGACGGTGAAGAGCAACATCTGATCGGCGCGGCCCGGGTTTCGCGGCGGCCCGGCGGGCGTAGACTTGCGTCCACGCGGGGGAATCTCGCGACGGTGAGATGGCCGAGCGGTTGAAGGCGCCGGTCTTGAAAACCGGTAGACCCGTCAGGGTCTCGCGGGTTCGAATCCCGCTCTCACCGCTTCTCGCTGCGCGTTTCTGCGCGATTGCGCGCTTTGCGCTACCATGCGTGCATGGCGAAACGCGATGAGAGCCGTCTGCCGAAACCCGTTGCCCCGCTGGACCTTGCGGAGTTTGAGACGAAGTTGACGCTCCGCAATCTGCGGATCGAGGACTTCGAGGAACTCGTGGCGCTGCAGGAGCGGTGCTTCCCCGGGATGACGCCGTGGGACATCGAGCAGGTGCGCAGCCAGCTGCGGATCTTCCCGGAGGGGCAGTTCTGCCTGGAGTACGAGGGGCGGATCGTCGCGTCGGCGAGCAGCCTGATCGTGGACTTCGAGCAGCACGAGGACTGGCACAACTGGAAGGCGATCTCCGATTCGGGGTACATCCGCAACCACGACGCGCTGGGCGACACGCTGTATGGCATCGAGATCATGGTGGACCCCGAGTTCCGCGGGTTCAAACTGGCGCGCCGGCTCTACGAGGCGCGGAAGCAACTGGCGCGGAGCCGGAACATCAGCCGGATCATCATCGCGGGGCGCATCCCCGGGTACGGCGCGCACGCGGACGAGATGTCGGCGGCGGAGTACGCGGACTACGTAATCGCGAAGCAACTCTTCGACCCGGTGCTGACGGTGCAACTCTCGAACGGGTTCGCGCTGCGCGGGCTGATCCCGAACTACTACCCCAGCGACGAGGCGTCACGCGGGTACGCGACGTTCCTCGAGTGGGTGAACCTCGACTACATCAAGGACCCGAACCAGCGGTTCCGCGCGGTGACGCGCGTGCGGCTGTGCCTCGTGCAGTACATGATGCGCCGGGTGGCGAGTTTCGAGGAGTTCGCGAAGCAGTGCGAGTTCATCGTCGATGTCGGCTCGGACTACAAGAGCGACTTCGTGGTGTTCCCGGAACTGTTCACGACGCAGTTGCTGAGTCTGGTGGAGAGCGGTCGCCCGTCGGTCGCGGCGCGGAAACTCGCGGAGTTCACGCCGCGCTACCTCGAACTCTTCAACGATCTGGCGATCAAGTACAACGTGAACATCGTGGGCGGCTCGCAGTTCGCGGTCGAGGGCGAGGACCTGTTCAACATCTCGTACCTGTTCCGGCGCGACGGGACGATCGGGAAGCAGTACAAGATCCACGTGACGCCCAACGAGACGCGGTGGTGGGGCGTAACGCCGGGCGACAAGGTCCAGGTGTTCGACACCGACCGCGGCAAGGTGGCGATCCTGATCTGCTACGACAGCGAGTTCCCGGAACTCGCGCGGATCGCGGCGGCGAAGGGCGCGAAGATCCTGTTCGTCCCGTTCAACACCGACGAGCGATACGGGTACCTGCGTGTGCGGCACTGCTCGCAGGCGCGGGCGATCGAGAACCAGATGTACGTCGCGATCTCGGGCTGCGCGGGGATGATGCCGTTCGTCGACAACGCGGACATGCACTACGCGCAGTGCGCGGTGCTGACGCCTTCGGACTTCCCGTTCGCGCGTGACGCGGTCGCGAGCGAGAGCATGCCGAACATCGAGACGGTGGTCGTGCACGACGTCGACCTTGAACTGCTGCGCCGGAACCGGATGGACGGCACGGTGCGCCCGTGGACGGACCGCCGGACCGACCTGTACAGCGTGCACTACCGGGACCCCGACGACGGCGAGATGTCGGTGTGAATGCCGGCGAGTCGCCGGGCCGATCAAGCGTGGTGCGCCGGGTCTTCTTCGCGCTGCTGTATTTCAGCGAGGGAGCGCCGATCGGGTACCTGTGGTGGGCGATGCCCACGCGACTGCGCGCCGCGGGGATGCCGGTGGACGAGGTGGCCGCGTTGACGGCGGCGCTGGCGCTGCCGTGGGCGCTCAAGTT
>JBQLZI010000326.1:0-2364 GCA_052168195.1 Phycisphaerales bacterium | reverse complement strand
CACCATCGCCGGCGTGTCGCCCGGTCGCTCCCAGCGGGAGCGCGGTCCGCGGGGCTCGCGCGAGGACGCGAGGTGGGCGAGGTAGGTCTCGAGTTCGGGCTTCTCGAACGAAGCGAGGAACGCGTGGCCCGCGGAGGGGTTGTACGCGCGGATCTCGTCGACGAGCGCGGCGACGGCCGGATCGATCGCGACCGGCTCGTCGGGGGCGTCGGCGTGGAGTTCGAGGTCGAAGACCTTGGAAAGGCCGAATTTACGAAGCAGGGGGGCGGCGGAGGGCATGCGGCGAGTCTTCCGTGACTTGCGGCTCCGCCGCGGGCCTTGTGGGTCCGGGAAAGTCATCGTCACGGCGTCCGACGCGGCTTCAGCGTATAAGTTCAGGGGACTTTGGCACTTGCACACGCCCTTCAATCCAAGCGGTAGGGGACCAGTGGAGCGACACCCACAAGATGCTGGCGGCGGCGCAACTCCTGCGCCTCCATATGTGCGCATCGTCGGCGAAAAAATCTTGTTCGACGACGATCGTCGGGCCGCGGCATGGGTCGAGGGGGCCCTGATCGGGGACGCGGGGGTGGCCGCATCCGTGGCCAGCGCGATCCGAGGCGTCGAGCACGGATCGGTCCTCGCGTGCTGGTCCGGAACTCCGGCGGCGACGGCTGAGGACCTCTTCCCCGACGACCCCGGCTCGTGGACGCCCGCGGCGTGGGCGGCGCTGGACGCCGCGCTTGACAAAGTTGCGCCGAGGCTCGCGGCGGGCGACGTCACGCTCCTGATCCGGCCCCACCATCGGCACGTGGTGGGCGACGTGCCCTCGGTCGGCCGCCTGCTCCGCGGGCTGCGCGAGCGGGAGATCGAGCGCGTCGGGGTGCTGCTCGATGCCGAGTCGATGCTGGCAGACTCGATGCGCACGCGGGACCCGGAGAACCACCTTCGGCGCATCCGCGAGGCGCTGCGACCTGTCGCGCGGTTCGAGATCGTCTAGACTCCCGTCGATGTCGAACCCCATGGCCAAGCCGAACCTCGATCACCCCGTGTTCGCCCGCGTGAAGTCCGCCTTTCCGGGTGTGAAACTCCGCGGCACGGAGTACCACGGGCAGAGCACGCTCGTCCTCGAGCCGGGCGATGCGCACGCGATCCTGAAGTTCCTGCGCGACGATCCGGACTGCCGGTTCGACTTCCTGTCCGACGTCGTCGGCGTGGATTACCTGAACTATCCGAGCGAGACGCCCGGCCGCTTCGCGGTGGTGTACAACCTGTGCTCGTACGAGCGCACCGACCGGTTCTTCGTGAAGGTGTACCTGAACCCGTCGCGCCCGACGGACGGCATCGAGGAAGATCCCGCGCTGGTGGTCGACAGCGTGTGCGACCTGTGGCCTGGCGCGGAGTGGACCGAGCGCGAAGTCTTCGACATGTTCGGCATCCGCTTCCGCAATCACCCGGACCTGCGGCGGATCCTCACCTGGAAGGATTACCCGGCCCACCCGCTGCGCAAGGACTACCCGCTCCGCGGGCGCGGCGAGCGTGAGAACTACCCGGTGATCGACCGCACCGACGCGTAAGCGTTCAGGCGTGCACGTACCCCAACCGTGAGGCGCACTCGCACACGACCTCGATCGCGGCGTCGAGGTCCTGCTTCGTCGTCTCCCGGCAGATCGAGAAGCGGATTGACTGGTGGACGCGGCAATCGTCCAAGCCCATCGCGGCGAGCACGCCGCTGGCCTCCATGCTGCCCGACGAGCACGCGGAGCCGGCCGAGGCGCACACGCCGCGCTCCGAGAGGAGCAGGATCATGAGTTCGCTGTCAGCGCCGGCGGCGCAGGGGAAGGCGATGTTGCTCGTCGACCAGAGGCGCGCGGCGGGATCGGTCGGGCCGTTGACCCGGGCGCCGGGGACGCGCTCCAGCACCGTGCGCTCGAAATGATCGCGCAGCGCGGCGGCGCGCTGGATGTTCTTCGGGTCGTCGAGCCAGGCCTGCGCGAGCCGGGCGGCCTCTCCGAAGCCGACGATGCCCGGCACGTTCTCGGTGCCGCCGCGGCGGGAGAGTTCCTGGGCGCCGTGCAGCACGCACTGGATGGGCACGCCCTTCCGCGCGTACAGGGCGCCGACGCCTTTCGGGCCGTGCATCTTGTGCGCGGCGCACGTGAGCAGGTCGATGGGCGAATCGGCGACGGCGGCGGGCATCTTGCCGACCCACTGCGTGCCGTCGCAGTGGAAGACCGCGCCGCGCTCGTGCGCGAGTTCGCCGAGTTGCTCGATGGGCTGGACGGCGCCGGTCTCGTTATTCGCCCACTGCACGCTGACGAGCGAGACCGACTCGTCGATCAGCGAGCGGGCGGCGTCGAGGTTGACCACGCCGGTGTGGTCGAC
>JBQLZI010000325.1:0-2370 GCA_052168195.1 Phycisphaerales bacterium | reverse complement strand
ATGCCGATGAGCGGGAGACCGATCAGATATCCCGCTGCGAGCATCCACAGATAGAACCGGGCGGAGCGGTGGCCGGTGAAAATTCCGAGTTTCAGCGCGGCCATGCCCAGCAGCATGACGCCGAAGACGCGCCCGAAGAACATCAGCGGGAACTGGACGAACTGCCACATCGCGGCGAATGCGGCGCGGTGGGGGAGCAGGTCGAAGTAGCCCCCCTCGAACGCGGCGCGTTCGGCGGCGAGCGCTTCTTCGGTCGGGACGAATCCCTGTGAAGCCTTGGGGTAGGACTCGGCGAATCCCTGCTGCCAGTCGGGCACGGTCTCTCCCGCCTGGACGGCTTCGTACGCGTCGCGCGCGGTTGTGAAGTACCACGACGACACCGCGTTGAACAGGGGCATCTGGAGCATCGCGACGCAGGCGATCAGGATCAGCCAGCGCGGGCGGAGCTTCCGGAAGAGGAATGCGATGGCGCCCGTCATCGCGTACACGACGAGGATGTCGCCTTCCCAGATGACGTACGCGTGGATGAGCCCGAACAGGAAGAGCCATCCGAGCCGTCGGTAGTACACGCCCGCGGACTTGCCTGTGCGCTCCACGGCGCGGGTCGTGAAGATGATGATGCCGGCGCCGAAGAGCGCCGAGAAGATCGTCATCATCTTGAACTCGAAGAAGAGGTGGCCGAAGAGCCACGCGAGGAAGTTCGGTCCTTCAAGGGAGTTCTGAATGGAGGGATTGAAAAACTGGAAGGAGTAGAAGGCGAAGATGGGCATGTTCATCGGGAGGATGCCCAGCAGGGCGAACCCGCGGAGCGTGTCGATGAGCGTGATGCGCTCGGCGCGCAGGACCGGCGTCGCGTGCGGGGCGTCCGGGGTCACGGGCATTCTCGACACGGCGGTCCTCCTTCGCTGACGCGGGGCACCATACCCGAATCCCCGGGTTTCTCGCGACCAGCAGGATCGGCCGTATCCGTTTGCGGCGAGGGGAGGACGGCGGCGGACCGGCGGGTCGGATATCCTCTGCCCCTCCCGGATTGTGCGACCGAGGCACGGACGCGATCGAAGCGGCGCATGCCGCCCGCTGTCGGCCCACGCCGGGGGAGACGGAGGACGCTCGACGACGATGCTGCTCGGGTCGGTCGGCATTCTGGCGGTGCTCGCGGCGCTGGCGCCGACGCTGCATCGCGTGCTGGGGCCGGCCAGGGGCTGGAGCGGCGTGCTGCTGGCGGTCGCGCCCGCGGCGCTCGCAATCTGGATGGCGTTCACGCACGGCCCCGCGGTGCTGCGCGGCGAGGCGGCGACCGAGTCGACCGCCTGGGTTGATGGGCTTTCGGTGGCGCTCGCGGCGCGTCTCGACGGGCTCGCGCTGCTGTTCGCGATGCTCGTGCTGGGGGTGGGCGCCTTCGTGCTGGTGTACGCGAGCGGGTACCTGCGCGGGCACAGCCAACTCGGCCGGTTCTACGCGACGCTGCTGGCCTTCATGGCGTCGATGCTGGGGCTGGTGCTCGCCGACAACATCGTGTTGCTCTTCATCTTCTGGGAATTGACGAGCATCACGTCGTACCTGCTGATCGGGTTCGATCACGAGCGGGAGAAGGCGCGGAAGGCCGCGCTGCAGGCGCTGCTCGTGACAGGGCTCGGGGGGATGGCGATGATGGCCGGGCTCATCCTGCTCGGCGTCGGGTCCGGGACGTGGAGCGTGTCGGAGATCCTCGCGGGCGACGCGTCGTGGATGGTCGGCCACGCGTGGACGCCGTGGATTGTGGGGCTGATCCTGCTGGGCGCGTTCACGAAGAGCGCCGCGTTCCCGTTCCATTTCTGGCTCCCGGGCGCGATGGAGGCGCCGACGCCGGTGAGCGCGTACCTGCACTCATCGACGATGGTGAAGGCGGGCGTGTACCTCGTTGCCCGGATGACGCCGGCCTTCGAGGGGCTGGCGATGTGGTCGGACGCGCTGATGCTCTTCGGCGGGTTCACGACGGCGTTCGCGGCGTATCTCGCGTCGCGGGAGACGTATTACAAGCGGATCCTCGCGTACACCACGGTCTCATCGCTGGGCGCGATGCTCATGCTTCTGGGGATGGGCGAGGAAGGCGCGGTCGCGGCGATGGTGTACCTGCTCGCGCACGCGATGTTCAAGGGCGCGCTGTTCCTCGTCGCGGGCAGCGTCGACCACGGCGCCCATGTGAAGGACGTGGAGCGGGCGGGCGGGCTCGCGCGGGCGATGCCCGTGACGGCGGCGTGCGCGGCGCTCGCGGCGATCTCGATGGCCGGCGTGCCCGCCACGTTCGGGTTCGCGGGCAAGGAAGTCTTCCTGAAGTCGGCGACGCACGCGGAGCGGTGGCACTGGTTCGCGATCATCGCGGCGGGCCTT
>JBQLZI010000324.1:0-2409 GCA_052168195.1 Phycisphaerales bacterium | reverse complement strand
CTTGCCCGGGGAGACGTCGATCTGCTCCTTGGCGCCGCGGCCTTCGACGGTGAGTTCGGAGGTGCCGGAGACTTCGCGGGTGAAGCGGACGCAGCGCGAGCACATGATGCAGCGGTCGGAGTAGAGCAGGACGTTGGGACCGAGGTCCTTCTTGGGCTGCTTGATCTTGTCTTCCTCGTAGCGGGAGACGCCGCGGCCGTAGAAGTAGGAGTAGTCCTGGAGGAAACACTCGCCTGACTGGTCGCAGACCGGGCAGTCGAGGGGGTGGTTGATGAGGAGGTACTCCATGACCGCCTTCTGGTTTCGGACGGCCTTGGGGGAGTCGGTGTAGACGACCTGGCCGTCGCCCGCCGCGACCTGGCAGGTCGGGACGAGTTTGGGCATGGGTTCGAGTTTGTTGTCGTTGCGCGGGTTGGGGGCCCAGACCTCGCCGAGGCAGATGCGGCAGGAGGCGACGATGGAGAGCCCGGGGTGGTAGCAGTAGTACGGGATTTCGACGCCGTTCTCGAGGGCGACCTGGAGGATGGTCTTGCCGTTGGAGAACTCGCACTGCTTGCCGTTGATGGTGATGGTGGGCATCGTCGGGGCGGTCTTTCGAGGGGGAAGAGGTGGGGAGCGGAGTGTAGGGGAAGGGAGGGGGAGAGGTCAGGACCGTCGATGCCCTTCTCCCCTCGAGGGGAGAAGGTGGCGGCGGGCGCCGAAGGCGGGCGTCGGCGGATGAGGGGCTCTATGAGGCAGCGATGGTTGGCCCCTCACCCGACTCGCTCCCCGGGGTCGCTCGTCGACCTCTCCCCTTGAGGGGAGAGGTTGGAAGAATCGCGGCGCCGCATTCGGGACATGTCGAGGATGTGATCCCGTCGAGGGAGTAGGCGCACCGCACGCAGAGGTTGCGTTTGCGTCGACGGCGGCGTTTCAGCGCGAGCAGCCCGCGCCAGAGCGCGAAGAGGATGGCGCCGTAGAAGATGGTGTTGAGGATCGCACCGGGCCAGATGGGGCGAATCGGGTAGCCCTCGCCACCGATCGAGGCGGAGGGCGGCCAGAAGGTGACGACGAGGGTGTTGCGATTTGGCTGATCGCGCGCCCATGTCGACATTGTGGATACCTCATCATGGAAGTGCACTTCGCGCGTGACGAGACGATTCGAGACGAACGGGAGGCCGACCGCGGTGATGTTGCGTCGGACGCGATTGGCCTCCGGGCTCGCGCCGAACTGCTGTTGGAGCCACGATGACGGGGCGATATCGCCCCAAGGCAATGTGTCGCGGTGGATCTCGGCATCGCGAAGCCCGAACCATGTCGGGAGCGCGCCGTCGAGCGAGGTCAGGCCTGCTTCAGGTTCAATGGTCGGTTTGCTCCATACGTCCCTGCCGGGAGCGGTCGATTCGACTGTGGCCGCTTTGTACCACCGGATACCGGGAACCCAAGTCACGATGACTCGCTGATCGTCGATCAGCGCGTCGACGCGCCGGATTGGCGATGTTCGCATGCGCTGAAACGCGCCGGATTCGATCATCTCGCGGGAGACACGCACGGGCTTGAGATGCTCGGGCGTCAGCCAGCCGCGCTCGAACATCGCCTGCATTCCCCACGCGGCGGCGACATTGAGCATGAAGCCGAGCGCGAGAAACACCGCGAGCGTCGTCGCTCCTCTCCCCCACTTCGCGCGGGCGTGGGTTCTTCGTCTGATCATCCCGGGGGCCTCCGGCGTGGTCGCGTCGCGAACAAAAACTATCCGATGTCGCGGCACAAGACGCTGGCGGTTCGGCGCGGTACGCTTGCCCCCGTTGCGCTCCCCCACTGCCGCCGAGCCGCTGCGCACCGGCTCGCCCCGTGCCCGTATGCCGAACTCGAAGGGACAACAGGGTCTGCTGGTGATCGTCTCCGGGCCTTCGGGGGCGGGGAAGACGACGATCGCGCGGGCGATTCACGCGGCGTTCCCTGGGTCGATCCTGTCGCTGTCGCTGACGACGCGGCCGATGGGCCCGACGGAGCGGGAGGGCGTGGACTACCACTTCGCGAGCGAGGAGGAGTTCGAGAAGGGCGTGCGCGAGGGGGCGTTCCTGGAGCACGCGGGGGTGTACGGGAAGCGGTACGGCACGCCGCGGAAGCCGGTGGAGGACGGGCTTGCGGCGGGGAGCCTGGTGATCCTGGAGATCGACGTGCAGGGGGCGAAGCAGGTGAAGGCGCAGATCCCGGGCGCGCTGGGGCTGTTCGTGCGCACGCCGACCGAGGACGAACTGCTGCGCCGGCTGCGCGCTCGGAAGCGCGACAGCGAGGACGTGATCCAGCGTCGGTTCGCGCGGGCGCGCGAGGAAACGGCGGAGGCGGAGCGCTGCGGCGTGTACGAGCGGTTCATCATCAACGACGAACTGACGTGCGCGACGGACGAGGCGGTGGGCGCGGTGCGGG
>JBQLZI010000323.1:0-2416 GCA_052168195.1 Phycisphaerales bacterium | reverse complement strand
CGGCGAGCGCGCCCGGCGTCTCGACGGCGCCCACATCGAGTTCTTCCGCGGCGTCGGCAACCCCGTCGGCGTGAAGGTCGGCCCGAAGACGACGCCCGAGGACGCGGTCGCGCTCGCGCGCACGCTCAACCCCAAGGCCGAGCCCGGCCGGTTGGCGCTCATCGCGCGCATGGGCGCGGGCCGGGTGCGCGACGCGCTGCCCCCGCTCGTCGAGGCCGTGCGCGACAGCGGCGAGAGCGCGCTGTGGCTCATCGACCCGATGCACGGCAACACGATGACCACCTCGGGCGGCGTGAAGACCCGTTCGTTCGACGACATCGTGGCGGAACTCGACGGCGCCTTCGACGTGTTTGCGCAGGCCGGTGTGCCCCTCTCCGGCGTGCACTTCGAACTCACCGGCGACGACGTGACCGAATGCGTGGGCGGCGCAGGGGGCATCACCGAGGACGACCTGACGAAGAACTACGCGTCCTTTTGCGACCCGCGCCTGAACTACCACCAGGCGATGGAACTGGCCTTCCGCGTGGCCGACCGGATGGGCCGCGGCCGCTGAGCGACGCTCACCGCGTGTCTTCGTAGAGCGGCTGACGCGGATGGATCTGCTCAAGAAAGCGATCGGGAATCGAGCCGCTGAACAGCGGGTGCGTGTCGGGCACGCGGAGCGAAGGCCAGCCGTCCGGGTCCGTCGGCGCAGCGTAGATGAAGCGAAGACCCAAGAAAGGATCGACCGCGCGGTCGCCGAGGTCGAGGTCGTCGAGCGAACCGGGCCACGCGCCGGTGCGCTGGCGGTGGGCGACGAGCCGCAGCGCGATGACGTTCGCCACGGTCTCGACGCGCATGCGATCACGCTGCTCAAACGCTCTCACCGTGGCGTTCGCGCTGGCGCCGATCAATGAATACTCGTACTCGGGCAGGTCCGGCCCGCGCACGAGTCGCTCCTGCGCGAGCTGGCCGGCCCAGGCCTCGAGGCGGTCGAATGCGTCGTCGATGTCGCGGAACGTCTGCGCCGTGACCGGTTCTTCCATCATGTCCCACGCCGACGCGACGCCCTCCGCGACCGCCTGGAAGACCTTCTCCTCTCGGCGTTCTTCCTCGGTCTGCGGGGCCGCGCTTTCGGTTTCGTCGGAGTGCAGCCAGACCTCCGCCGTGTCGTCTTCCTCCATCTCCGCCGCCCATTCAGCGATCTCCGCCTGATGGATCACGTTCTGGGCGGTCAGGGAGTGCACCTCCACGCGATGCGCCAGGGCCGGCCACATCGGCGGCACACCTTCGAGTTCGATCACCGGCTCCAGTCGGGCCGCCATGCGCTCGGCGACCTCGGGCGGCGGACCGAGTTCGAGCGCCAGAAGCGTTGCCTCCCTGATGAATCGTTGCCAGACGGCCGCGCCCACTAGAGGGCCAATGAGCGAAGGATGCCGCGCGACATGCGTCCCCATATTCAAACCGATGTCGAGCAGGCGCTCGACCTCATCCCAGTCGCCGCTGTGGGCGGCCTGGCGCATCGCCGCCGCCCCCAGCTTGGCGAATCGATGAAAGGCGCTCGGTGTGCGCCATCCGACAGTGAGCATTCCGTCCTCGTCCGAGACCGGGAAGACGCACGCCGGCAGCGCGGCCGCCGCTTCGAGTGTGTCGAATATCCCCTTGTGCTCGTCGAGCACCGCGAGAAAGTGCTCGTGCCGTGGGTCGCCCCATTGGCCTTCCAGGAGGCAGTCGAAGTCGCGTATGGTGAAGCCGCCGTCGGGCTCCTCGATCCGCACATACGTCAGGGAAGAAGTATCCCAGTACCGCTCGACGAGCGGGGCGTACAGCGGCCACGCGTCCTCACCGGCCGGCTGATGCTCCGCGTGGATCTGCGCGAGGACCGCCGCGTAATCCACATCGGGCAGGGGCTCGGCGCGCTCGCACCCGACGCACAGGCCCGCGACGATAACGAGGGGAGCACACAGACGGTGGATCACGCCAAGCCCTCAGCAGCGCACGCACCCGAGGCGAACGACGCCTGGAGCGTGCGCGAACGAGCATACTCGCGGCGCGCAGGCGTGCAACAGAAATCGCGCGAGACCGACAAAACGCCACAGAGTTGTGTCAGCGGCGACGCCGCGGCTCGTCCGCAGGCGTCTCTTCGCGCTGCCTCGTGAACTCGCGATCCTCCGCGTTGTAGATGAACGCTGCCGCCTCATCCGGCGCACGGAGCGAGTAGGGGAACGGACCGTCCGGCGTCAGCGAGTACTCGAACGGCTCGTCGGTGTTGGGTTCGAGCGTGTCCTCGCGCGGCATGATCTCGTCGAGGGCCTTGGGCCACGCACCGGTGTTCGCGTGGTGCTTCTCGAGGAGCAGCATCACGCGCGTCGCCGCGAGATTGGTCCGTGTGCGGTCGCGCCGCATCCCGAGTCCCTTCAGCGAGTCGATGGCGTTC
>JBQLZI010000322.1:0-2462 GCA_052168195.1 Phycisphaerales bacterium | reverse complement strand
GGACGCAAACGCGAGAACAGACCGATGACCGAGCACGACACCGACAAGAAGATCGACGCAAACCGCGGCGACGAGACCGAGCCCAAGCCCTCCGCGCACGAGGACACGGGCGAGGACGCGGTCAGCGACGCCGAGCAGCGCATCGCCGAACTCGAACGCGAACTGGAAGAGGCGAAGAGTCTGCGCCTGCGCGCCCTCGCGGACTTCCAGAACTATCAGCGCCGCTCCGTGCAGAACGAGGAGGAGGCGAAGCGTCAGGGCGCCGCGGGCGTGCTGCGCACGATCATCGGCGCGCTCGACCACTTTGATCAGGCCCTCGCGCAGCCGGCGGACAAGATCACCGTGGAGCAGGCCGTCGCCGGGTTGCGCCTCATCCGTGACGAGATCGTTCGGTCCGTCGAGCACAACCACGGGGTGACCGTGATCCGCCCCGAGCCGAACGACGAGTTCACCCCCGGGCGCCACGAGGCGCTGGCGCAGATGCCGCGCGAGGGCGTGGAGCCCGGCCGCGTCGTCGAGGTGTACCAGCCGGGCTACGCGCTGGGCGACCGCGTGCTTCGCGCCGCGAAGGTGATCGTCGCGCCGGCGGAGGCCGAGGAACCATCCGGGGAGCAGGAGTAACCCATGCCCACGTACGACTACCGCTGCAACGCCTGCGGCCACGAGTTCGAACTGTTCCAGTCGATGAAGGACGCGCCCAAGCGCAAGTGCCCCGAGTGCGCGAAGAACGCGCTGGAGCGGCTCATCGGGCTGGGCGGCGGCATCCTGTTCAAAGGAGGCGGGTTCTACGAGACCGATTACCGCTCCGAGTCGTACAAGAAGGCCGCCGCGGCCGACAAGCCCGCGTCGTCGTCACCCAACTCGTGCGCGTGCGGCAAGAAGTCGGCCTCCGAGTGCGCAACGTCGAAGAAGCCCGCCTCCGCGTCCTGACCCCGGCGCGATGGCTCGCCGGAACCTCCGGCGCCGCCCCGGGTTCTACACTTGCGTCCCTCCCCGGCGATCCGTCCATCCACCCTGAGAGCCCAGCATGCCCACCGCGATCCACCAGCCGACCACCGAGTTCGAGAAGATGGACCGCTGCGCTGAACTCCCGCATCGCCCGCGGGTGCTGCTGGGCAAGATGGGGCTCGACGGCCACGACCGGGGCGTGAAGGTGATCGCCCGCGCCCTGCGGGATTCCGGCGCGCACGTCATCTACTCCGGGCTCTGGCAGACGCCGCGCTCGCTCGCGATCTCCGCCCGCGACGAGGATTGCGACGTGATCGCCGCGTCGATGATGAGCAACTCCCATCTCGTGCTCGGCCCGCGCCTGCTCGATGCGCTGAAGGAACTCGGCCGGCCCGACATCCCCGTGTACATGGGCGGCATCCTCCCGCAGGAAGACGTGCCCCAACTGCTCGAGAAGGGCATCAAGAAGTGCTTCACCACGGGCGTGGGCCTGCTCGACATCGCCAACGCCGTACGCGACTCGGTCGTGGAGCGCAAGGAGACCATCTCCGATCATCCGACGGCACAGCTCGCGCGCGATATCTCGCTGCTGCACGAGCGCAACCACCTGCGCAAGGGCGCGCCGATGCGACGGCCCAAGCGCGTCATCGGCGTGACCGGCTCGCCCGGCGCCGGCAAGTCGACGCTCGTGGCGCAACTCGTGAACGAGTACTGCCGCCGCGCCAAGAGCGATTCGTCGCTCGGCCGCGTCGCCGTCGTCGCGTTCGACCCGATGTCGCCGATCACGCACGGCGCGCTGCTGGGCGACCGGCTGCGCGTCGACTTCAACACCATGAGCGAAGCGGCTTTCTACCGCTCGCTCGCCATCAGCGGCGAGGACTACCACCACCTCGACCAGATCGTCGAACTCATCGGCGGCGCCACGCCCCCCGAGACCGACGGCATGTCCGGCCCTTTCGAGACGGTCTTCATCGAGACCGTGGGCGCGGGCCAGAACGAAACGAAGATCCGCGAGCACGTCGACAAGACCGCGCTGGTGCTCGTGCCCGGGATGGGCGACGCCGTCCAGATGGACAAAGCAGGCATCCTGGAGATCGCCGACGTCTTCGTGTGCAACAAGGCCGATCACCCGGGCCAGAACGAACTGATGCGCGACCTGCGCGAGATCGCCGGCCGCCGCCCCGCGCTCGAGACCGTCGCAACACGCTCGAAGGGCATCCCCGAGTTGCTCGACGCCCTGTTGGCCGACTGAGCCCGGTGTAACCATCGGTACACCGGCGGCTTGTGTGCGCCGGCCCAAAAACCCCTGTTGGAGGGCCGCCCCGCGCGGTACACTGGCGGCTCGCTCCGGCGAGGGGGTTGTGTTGCGCCCGTGCCGGGGCTCCAAGGCAAGACAGGAGATGAGTCAATGAAACTTTCGATGCTCACGCTCGCGGCGGTGTTCACCATGCACGCCGCGACGCCCGCCGTGCTCGCGCAGGATCAGGCACTGGATCCCGGCGAGATGATGAAGC
>JBQLZI010000321.1:0-2489 GCA_052168195.1 Phycisphaerales bacterium | reverse complement strand
GAGGCCGGGCATGTTGAAGTCGGTGACGACGCAGTCGGGTCGCCGCCGCGCGATGATGTCGAGCGCGGGCTCGCCGCCGGCCGCGGCGAGGATGGTGAAGCCGGCTCGCTGGAGCGTGGCGCCCACGCTGTCGCGCATCATTTCCTTGTCGTCAACGACGAGCACGCTGCTCATTCCGCTCGCTCCGTTTCGTGCCGCCCGGGGGCGTCCTGGTTCGTGTCTGGGAGAAGGATTTCGATGGTGGTCCCGCGGGCCTTGCCGCTCTGCGCGCCCGAAACGCGGACGCTGCCGCCGTGCGCATCGACGATGCGGTGCACGATGGCAAGGCCGAGCCCCGTGCCGGTGTGCCGCGTTGTGAAGAACGGGTTGAACATGCGCCCGCGGACGTCCTCGGGGATGCCCGGCCCGTTGTCGGCGACGGCGAGGCAGATCATCGGCCGCGCGCCGTCACGATCGCGTACGGTGCGCCGCTCGGCTGCGATCCGGATGCGCGGCGTCGCGGGCCGCGCGGACTCGGGCATCTCGGCGAGCGCCTCCGCGGCGTTCCGCACGACGTTGACCAGCGCCTGCTGCATCAGTCCGTGGTCGCAGGCGCACTCGATGTTCGCGTCAGCGGCGTCGACGCGCTCGATCGCGGCGCCTGCGCGGTCGATCTGCGGCGCGCACACATCTATCACGCGGTCGAGCAGGTCCCCCACCGCGCACGGCTCGAGGCGTGGCTCGATCCGTTTCGCGAAGGTCAGCACGTCGCCCACGATCGCGTCGAGCCCGCGGACGCCGTTCGCGATCTTCTGCGCCACGCCCTTGCATTCGGGGCGGTCGCCGAGGTCGCTCACGAGCATGTTCGCGTAGAGCCCGATGCCAGCGAGGGGGTTGCGGATCTCGTGCGCGATGCCCGCGGCCATCTCGCCCAGCGCCGCGAGACGCTCGCTGCGACGCAGGGCTTCGTTCGCGTCGTGCAGTTCGCGCTGGAGGCGCGAAACCTCAGCGCGGAGAGTCTCGTGGGTCGCCTGGAGTTTCGAGGTCACCTCGTTGAACGAGGTGAGCAACTCCGCGAGGTCGCGCTCCGAGAGCATCGGGGCGCGCGTCGCCTTCGCGTCGATCTCGATCGGGATGGACGGGGCCTGGGGGGTGGTCACCCCTGGCGGTCCTGGTAGCGCGGCCCGGACGCGCCCTTGCCGCCGTAGGCGTTCAGCGCGCCGCGCGAGCGGCTGACCCCCGCGATCTCATCCGCGAGCGACTTGCGCTGGGCGGCAAGCCGGGCGCGGTCGCGCTCGTCACGGTCGTTGACGCGCTTCGCAGCATCCTGAATCGACGCGACCTTGGAACGGAGCGTCTCGCGGCGCTCGCCGTCGACTTGGTCGAGCAGATCGTCCCAGCGGGCCTGAAACGGCTTGAGTTCCTCCCCGACAACGAGAAGCCGGTCGACGACGCGCTGGCGCTCGGCGAGCACGCCGAGCAACCGGTCGGTGTTCTCCTCGTCGATGAGGGTGGACTGCTGCGCGCTGAGTTCATCGAGCCGGCCGTAGAGCGTCTCGTGCTCCGTCAGGATCGACTCGAGCCGGGCGGCGAGGCGCGCCGGGTCGGCGTGTGGGTCGTGAGGCGTCCCCGTGGGGCGTCCGCTGTGCCGGGCGGTCATCCGTGACCATCCTTTCGGTCGAGAGGCAGTGCGCCGGCCGCTCCGGGCCGGGGCGGATCGGGTTGACGCGCCGTTCAGCGCTCGCTGCGGATCGCGAGTTCGGCGACCGAGTCGAGCCACCGCTCCCAGTGACGCCGGTCCATCGGCAGGTCGGGGCAGTCGAAGGCCTCGGGCGGCAGTTCGCGGAACCGCTGGCGTGCGCGTTCATGCGCAGTTCTTGCCTCCGTCCATCGGTCAGTCGCCGCGTATGCATTCACAATCTGCACCATCGCGACCAGCGAGGCCGGATCGTCGCTGTAGCGCTGGGCGGCGGCGTCGTAGAACTCGATGGCCCGGTCGTGCTCCCCAAGGTCGTAGGCGCAGTCCGCCCGGAAGAAGAATGCGTTGCGGATCGCGTTGTCCTCCACGTCGGTGACGTGGATGTCGATGGGCATGTCGCGGCGGAGGGCGATCCGCTCGTACTCCCCCATCGCGGCCCGGAGGCGGTCCCGGCGCAGGCGTTCGAGTTCGCGCCGCTGACTCTCCGGCATCGCCCGGTCGAGTTGCTGCGCGATCTCGGCGCCCGAGAGACGCAGCGCCTCGGCGAGTTGGTAGCGGACGACCACCGCGTCGGGGGAGTCGGGGAACCGCTCGAGCGACTCGCTCAGGCGCTCGATCGCCTCGGGGTAGCGTTTCGCGCGGACGAGGTGGCGCCCCAGTTCGTCGAGCGCGATGCGGAACTCGGGCGCGTCGGGCGGGACGATCGACCCGGCCAGGACCTGCCGCAGCAGGTTCTCCGCCTCGGCATTCGTCGATTCGTCGCCGTCGCGGAGCAGGCAGCGCGCCAGCGGGACGTAACTGCGGAAGCCCT
>JBQLZI010000320.1:0-2496 GCA_052168195.1 Phycisphaerales bacterium | reverse complement strand
CGCCGGCCCAGGGCTGGTAGTCGCCGAGCAGGCCGATGGGCTTGTCGCCCGGGAAGCGCAGGTGGCCGAAGCGCTGGGCGAGGCCGTGCGCGAAGTCGGCGAGGCGCGCGAGGGAAACCTCGGTGGGGGGGACGACGCGCCCGCCGCGGAAGAGGAAGATGGGCTCGCGTCCGGCGAGCGGCTGGGCGAGGTGCTGGACCGGGAAGCGGTAGAGGATGACGCCGTGGTCCTTGCGGAGCGCGGCGAGGTCGACCGGCGGGAGTTGCAGTCGTCCGGCGGCGGCGCGGATGGCTTCCGCGGGGTCGAGGTTGGTCGAGAGCATCGTGCCCGGGAAGACGAACGCGACGCGGTCGCCCGTGCGCACGGCGACGCCCTCAAGCCCGGGGGAGAGTTGGGCGGCGGCGTCGGCGAAGGAGTCGCCCAGGAGGGGGGTGAGGCGCCCGGCGAGTTGCACGTCGAGGGTGGCGCGGCCGGCGAGTTCGCGGAGTTGCTCGTCCTGCGTGGCGTCGCGCTGCACGGGGGCCTTCTCGATGGCTTCGAGCAGCGCGGCGCGGGCGGCGCGCCAGAGCGCATCGCCCGAAGGGGACGCCTCGGTCCCGCGGCCGAGGGTCTTGCCCGACAGGCGGACGGTGACGCAGGCGGCGGCGGTCCCGGGCGGGTCGATGGGCTGGGGGTCGATGGGCGAGGCGAAGGAGGCGCGGAGCCAGCGGTCGACGGTCCGGTAGGCCTCGAGCGCGGCGGCGGCGGAGGGCAGGTCGGGCGCGGGGGCGGCCTCGACCGGCGGCTGGGGCGGGGTTTCCTGCGCGAAGGCGGGGCGGGTTATCGGGGCGAACGCGAGGAGCGTGATGAGCGCGCACCACGCGGCGTGGCGTGCGGGCAACACGGAGGTTCTCGGGCCGTGCAAAGTTGGGCGGTCCATGCCTGAGTTATTCGCTTGGCGGGACGGAAAGTCGCGGTATTCTCGGCGGGCGCCGGGAAACCGCGTCTGGCGCCGGGTTTGAAGGTGTTCTCGTGTCGGCGGGGCCTCTGCGGAGGGGCCGCCGGAGACAACGAGAGACACGAGGGAGAGAGATATGCGGACCATCGCCCAGATCGCGACCATGAACGACCACCGACGCAAGATCGCCCTGCTGGCGGTGCTGGCGTTCATCGCCATGTGCTGATCCGATCCGGCTGACGGGGGACATCGACGAATCGGGCGGAAAGGGCTTCCGGCGTCCCGCGGTGCGCGGTACGCTGAGGCTGCACAGAACCGCTCCGGGCTTTCCGAGGAGTCGCCGATGACCCGTTGTTCGTTCGCTGTTTCCGCCGCCGCGCTCGCGTGCGCTGTGGCGTCGAACGCTCACGCCCAGGGTGCGGCCAACAACCCGCATCTGCGGCTGACCCAGCAGTACCACTGGACGTTCAGCGAGATTGGCGACGTGGGCAACGCGCCCGCGACGGTCGAGAACTGGCATGCGGGCGGCGCCTCCACGCGGCAGGCGGGCCGCGTCGACTACCGCTACCGGATCTCCACCACCGAGGTCACCTGGGGCCAGTACCACGAGTTTCTGCAGGCCTACGCGCCCGTCATGCCGTCGAATTTCCGATTCGGCATCGTCGGGGACTACATCGTCAACGGAGACTTCGACATCCAGCCCAGCCCGATCGAGTTCGTCGGTCTTTCCGGCAGCGTGCCGCAGTACAGCCTCGATCAGTCCCGGGCCAACGAGCCCGCGACGGCCGGGTGGCGTTTCTTCGCGCGCATGGTCAACTGGCTGCACAACGGCAAGAAAGCCGCGGGCGAGGTGGTCAGCGCCGATTTCGAGATCGGGGCCTACGACACCTCCACCTTCGGGCGCGTCGACGAAGGCCCGTTCGGCGTGCCCCACCTCACCGATCAGGACCGGCGCTCGCCGGGGGCGCGCTTCTGGATCCCCTCGGGCGACGAACTGCTCAAGGCGATGCACTACGACCCCAACAAGGATGGTCAAGGCAACGCTGGCTACTGGGACTACGGCCATTCGTCCGACACGGTGACGCCGGGCGACCCGGCCCAAGGCGGCGAGACCAACGCGGGCTTCGGCGCGCAGTGGCCGGCCGGGCAGCACCGCCCGCTCGACGTGGGCAGTTACGCCGACGCGCAGTCGCCGTGGGGCCTGCTCGACGGCGTGGGCGGCGCGCCCGAGTGGACCGAGGAGTGGGATTTCCCGTCCGACCCCTTCGACGGGCTGCAGAACGACCGGATGATCTTCAACTCCGCGGCGTTCAGGAACGTCGAACTGGGTCGGCTGTTCCCGGATGGCATTCCGACTTGGAACGACGAGTCCCCGTGGTTCCATGACGCGACCCTGCGCCTCGCCGCGGCCATCCCTGCGCCGGGCGGCGCGGGCGTGCTTGCGCTCGGCGCGCTCCTCACCGCGCGGCGGAGGCGGTGAATCCGGGGCACAGCGTGTTGAGCAGCGCTCTACGCGTGCGCGAACACGCCGCACACACTGGTTGAACTGCGTTCAACCG
>JBQLZI010000319.1:0-2513 GCA_052168195.1 Phycisphaerales bacterium | reverse complement strand
TGCTCCACAACGTCGGCGGCCCGCGACGCGTCGTCCGGCGCCTCCTGCCAGCGGACAACCGCGCGGCGGTACAGAAGTCGGTCCGCGGCGTCGATGAACCGAGCGGCGGCGTCGGTATCGATCGCGCGAAGCGCCGCCGCGGCGTCGCGCATCCCGGATGCGTTGTCGCTGTACAACGCGATCTGGAGTTGGCGGTACCGCAGTTCCGCGAGCACCGCGGGATCGTCGACGAACCCGGCTCGCGCGAGCGCGTCGAATCGTTCGGCCGCCTTGACCGACAACCCCGCTTCGCGCACGGAATCGTCGAGCAGCACGCTCAGGATCTGACGTGCGAGCAGCACGGCCTCGGCGCCCGCGGAACGCTCGCCCGCGAGCGCGCGCCGCGCGTCCTGTTCCAGAATCGGCCCGGCGACCTCCACGAACCGCAACGCCTCCCGCCGGGCGGTCTCGTCCGGCGCGTCGTTTGCGAGAGTAAAGAGCGCTACGGCGGCACGTCGACGGGCCGCGTCGTAGGAAGGCGAAGACGGATCGATCGCGAGCAGCGCCTCGATCGTCTGGTCGTTGGTGGCCGCGGGGTCGTCGTGCGAGGCACGCTCAAGCACCAGCGCCGCGGCGCGCTGGTCGTCCGGGAAGAGTTCCACGAACTCTTGCGCCGCATCGACTGCGAGCACCTTGGCGGATGGCTGATTCGCGGCCTGCGCGTTCGACGCGGCCGCCTCCCGAAGCGCCCGCACGCGCAACCAGAGGGCATCAGCACGACGCGCGTCGTCCTGCGCTGCGCCGAACGCCTCCGTGGCGCGTTCCGCCGCTTCCAGCGCCACACGCGGCTCCCCCTTCGACGCCAGAAACGCCGACGACGCCGCGAGCATCAGCGCGTCGGCGCGGGCAGCCGAATGCGCCGAGGCGTCCGGCGAGTCCAGCGCGGAGTCGAAGAGCCGGATCGCGACGAGGAACTGCTCGCGGATCGACGGATCATTCGTCGGCGAATCCGCTTCTCCGGCGTCACGCTGGCGCGTTGCTGCGGCGCGATAGGCTTGCAGCCCGCGAACGTAGTCCGGGACGAATCCGCTGCCGCCGAGCGCCTCGGTGCCGTACCGACCGGCCAGATCGACCACCTGCCCGATCTCGTTCCGCGCGATCAGGTCCGCGAACGCCGTCTGCCGCAGCGCGACCTGCGCCGGTCGCTCTCGGCCGGCGGCGCCCTCGAATGCGAGCACCGCGACCAGTCTTGCGGTGATGGGATCCAGCGGAGTCGACGCTTCGCGTTCGCCGGTCGAATCGCCCCCCCGCATCGCCTTGACGAGCAGATTGAGTTCCGTCCACCTCGACCCACCTGCGAGGATGATCATGCGACGCTTTCCGGCCTGCGCCAGCACGGCCGGGTCGACGCCTTCCGCCTCTTCGACCATCGAGATCCAGCGTTCCGCCAGGCCGGTGTCGCCCGCGACACCTATGGCCGCAGCAACGCCGAGGGCGGCACGGGCAACGTGCTCGTACGCCAAGGTGTGCTCCGGGAGGCGCTCGATCGCCGGCGCTTCGCCCGGGGGCGCGTTGAGCAGCCAGCCGAACCGCGGGAGCGCTTCGAGCGCCGGGCCGCGAGCGTTGTCGAGTTCGGCTTGGTACGTCAGGCACCAGGCGCTGAGGTACATCGCCAGCGAGCGCTGCCGGCGCGCGTCGGTGAGTTGCCGCGCGATCTCCTCTTCGTCCAGGCCGGTTCTCGACGACTCTTCGAGACGCTCGAGGTTCTCGACGCGCCGATTCGCCGTCGAGCCGAGCCGCGCGAGTTCGGTCGCGAGCACCGCAAAGACTCGCTTGGCCTCCTCCACCTCTTCCGCGCTCGCGAGCCGGAGCCGCCAGCGTTCCGCGATTTCCTCGGCGTTCGAATACGTCGCGCGGTGCAGGCTGAGCCGCAGATCGATCGAGTCCGCTTCCGGGATGACCTCAAGGAGAGCCCGGGCTCGGCGTTCGAGCGACGCGCGTTCTTTCGGGGTGCGCGCCGACTCCAATTCCTCCGCGACGAGCGAGGTCAGACGCTCCGCAAGGGCCGCACGCTCCGGGCCGCTGACGCTCGACAACTGGTCGTCGAGGTGCTCGATCAGCAACGACCGCTGCCCAAGGCGTTCGAGATACCGCTCGACCGCGCGGTCGGCGACATCGGACTGCCCGACGGCGCCGCCAGTGGTCATCAACACGAAGATCACGAGATGCGAACAGCGGCGGATCACAGTGCACCGCCCAACGCGCTGCGCCGTGAAAGCCAGCCGATCGCGGGGCTGAACGGGTACCGCAACTCGAGTTCCTCGCGGAGCAGCGCGGCGCGGTCCGTGTCGCCTTCCGCACGCAGCGCGGCGATCGCCCACCCGAGCGACACACCGGCGAGGTACGGCTGAGAGCTCGCGAAGCGCGCGGGCACATGGATCAGGTCGATCGTTCCAGACAGACGGTCGCGTCCCTCGGCGTACTGCGCGGCCGCGATCCCGAGCGCCGCACGCGACCACGCCTCCCGCCATTCA
>JBQLZI010000318.1:0-2521 GCA_052168195.1 Phycisphaerales bacterium | reverse complement strand
AGGTCGGCCAGGTGGCGCTCCACGGTGTCGGGCGAGGGCGGGATGAACACCGCGTCGTGCACGGAGCCGTCGGGCGCGGCGGCGATCCAGTTCTGGGTGGCGCGGACGCGGCCGGGGCGTGCGCGGCCGGGCGGCTCGGCCCGCATCAGCGTGGCGTGGGCGCGCAGCAGCATCGGCAGGGAGATGCGCTGGCCTTCGCGGATCTCGCGGAGCGCGTCGTTGGTCGCGCGGATCGAGGAGAAGACCGACTCCACGTCGTGCAGCAGCGCGTCGTCGAACGCGGAGGCGTGCGCCGCGGGGGAGCCGGCGCGGCTCTCGGCGTGCTCGGTCGATTCGTAGCGGAGCAGGTCGTCGAGGGTGGCCTGCGTGCCCTCGATGCGCCCGGAGAGCACGGCCTCCTTGCGGATGAACATCGCGACGAAGAGGTCGGCGGAGGGCACGAGGCGCGAGAGGCCGTCGAGCCGGCCCAGGGCGAGCGACGCCGACGCGATGCGCGGGGCGAGGGCGGCGAGGTCGATCGGCGGGTCGGCGGGCGGCAGGGGGACGGGCTCGAAGGTCCGGTAGCCGCCGAAGGACGGGAGCAGGCGACCGGCCCGTGGATGGGCCTTCCGCCGCTCGGGGGCCGATTCGGGGCCCGTTCCCCCTTCCCAGGGCGTCAGATCGAGGTCGTCCATGTCGCTATTTTAGATCGCGACGGGCGATTTTACCAGTGATCCGCGCTGATAAAGCGGGGATCGCTCGCGCTACGCTCTGGCCCTATGGAAGCCGGAATCGTCGGATTGCCCAATGTCGGCAAGAGCACCCTGTTCAACGCCCTGACCTCGGCCGGGGCGTTGGCGGCCAACTACCCGTTCGCGACCATCGAGCCCAACGTGGGCGTGGTGGCCGTGCCGGACCCGCGGCTGGCGACGATCCGCGAGCACATCGCGAGCGAGAAGATCGTCCCGACGTCGCTGCGGATCGTGGACATCGCGGGCATCGTGAAGGGCGCCAGCAAGGGCGAGGGGCTGGGGAACAAATTCCTGTCCCACATCCGCGAGGTCGACGCGATCCTGCACGTGGTGCGCTGCTTCGAGAAAGCGGCCGGGGGCGGCGACGACATCACGCACGTCGAGGGCACGGTCGACCCGCTGCGCGACATCGAGACGATCGAGATGGAGTTGATCCTCGCGGACCTCGAGACGATCGAGACCGCGCTGCCCAAGGCCGAGCGCGCGGCGCGGAGCAAGGACGCCGACGCCGTCGAGCGGCTGGAAGTGCTCAGGGCGCTGCAGAAGCCGCTTGCCGACGGGATCCCGGCGCGCAAGGCGCTGGTCGACGACCCGGACATGCTCGACGCGGCCAAGCGCCTGGGGATGCTCAGCGCGAAGCGCGTCCTGTACGTGATGAACGTGGGCGAGGACGACGTGCTGGGCGAAGGCCCGCTGGCGACGAAGGTGCGCGAGCACGCGGAGCGCGAGGGCATGGAGGCGATGCCCGTGTGCGCGAAGATCGAGAGCGAACTCGCGGAACTCGACGACGCGGACCGGCTGGAAATGCTCGAGTCCCTGGGGCTGAAGGAGCCGGCGCTGCACTCGGTTGCGCGGGCGGCGTACGCGCTGCTGGGCCTGCAGTCGTTCTACACCGCGGGCCCCAAGGAGATCCGGGCGTGGACGGTGCGCCAGGGCTCGACCGCGCCCGAGGCCGCGGGCGTGATCCACACCGACTTCCAGAAGGGCTTCATCCGCGCGGAGATCTACTCGGTCAGCGACCTCGTGGAACTCAAGACCGAGAAGGCGATCCGCGAGAAGGGGCGCCTGCGCGTGGAGGGCAAGGGCTACGTCATGCGCGACGCGGACGTGTGCCACTTCCTGTTCAACGTGTGAGCCGGCCCCCGGCCTCGGAGAAGCGTGAAAGGTTGACCCCCTCCTGACCTCCCCCATCTGGCGATGGGGGAGGAAGC
Source organism: Phycisphaerales bacterium (assembly GCA_052168195.1). Lineage (GTDB taxonomy): Bacteria > Planctomycetota > Phycisphaerae > Phycisphaerales > UBA1924 > JAHBXC01. The sequence goes on along the minus strand of JBQLZI010000318.1, from coordinate 579 downwards.
GGAATCACGCCTTCCCCGGCGGATCGAACGTGATCGTCGCCTGGGCGCCGTAGATCGGGTAATCGATGCGGCAGCGTGCGCCGGTGAAGGCGTTGGTGCTCCACCCCATCCGTGCGCACACGTCGCGCAGCAGTTCGGTGTAGCGGCGGACGTCGCTGGTGCGCGCGCCCTCGACGCCGCGGGGCATGGGCGTGAGCGATTCGAGCGTGTCGAGCCGGTCGATGTCGCGGGCGGCGTCGTTGGGGTCGGCGACGCCTTCCATCGCGGTGTCGTACAGGTGGAGCGTTGGATTGGGGCCGGGCCACAGACTCGTGTGCAGGAAAGCGTCGAAGTGCAGCACGCGCGCCGGCTGCGAGACCTCCGCGAAGACGTACATCTTGCGCCCGCCCGGGCGCGCCCCCTTGCGCAGTTCGGCGCGGTTCACCTCGCCCATGACCACGTCGACGCCCGAGCCGGGGCCGAAGCGATCGCCCGCGAGCGTGTAGTGCACGACCTCGCCCGCGCGGTGCACGTCGAGTTTCGGCGTCGGCGCCGAGCAGAACTCCGGGAGCAGCAGCCCATCGAGCACGTCGACGGGCT
>JBQLZI010000317.1:0-2543 GCA_052168195.1 Phycisphaerales bacterium | reverse complement strand
CTCCGAAAGTGATTGCGTTCATCACGGTCTTCGTCTCCGACTCATTCAGTGCGAACTCTGCACTGAAAGTAGTCGGACGTCCGCGCGATGCCAGTGTGTCGAGACGCGACCGGCGCGGATCGGCGCAGACCGGCGCGGGGCGGCGCAAATCGGCGCGCCTTGGACTCAGGTCTTCTGACTCATTTCTGCTGGCCACCACCGCCGCGCGTCGTCGACCGAATAGAGGTAGACGCCATCGCGCTTGCATCGGCGAACTCGCTTCGACTTTCTTCGGGGCGCCGCGGCCTCACGGAGTCGCTCAGCGACCTCGACCGGAAATGCTGAGACGGGACGGTAGTCACCATCGAGCATCTCATCGCCCGTCCCGCTACCCGACAAAGGGGTCGGAGAGTGCGTCGACGCCGCTGTTTCGTCCGCTCGGACGCGGTTCCGTGAAAGATCGGCGGCAGTCAGCCATTGCGCTATCGATGACAGGCGCTCCAACTCTGGTCCGCGGATGCGGTCGGGAAAAGTCGCACCCTTCTGTGCGAACAGAAAGGCGATCTGTTTCAGCGCGTCGCCAAGGGGCACATCCGCCCGGCGGTGCCGAAGAATCGCGAAGCGAACATCTTGCAGCTGCTCATTCGACTCGCTCCCAAACTCCGCGACTCCGAGAATCCTCGCTTCCGCGATCGAAGCGTACATGACGATGTTCGACCATTGGATTTCGACTCCACAGAGCCGTCCAGCTTTGGGATCCCGGATCAGATACTCTCCTTCCGCGCTCCGTGCGCATCCCTTGACGTAAAGCACGAAGAGTTCGATCGCAGAACAGAGCTCCGCGAGCAAGACCGGAACGGGTGCGCGGCCATCGATCAGGGCGGCTCCGTCCTCCTGAAACGACACCGCTCCGGACTTGTTCGTCGGCATGCTTATCTCCCGAAAGGCGCTTCGAATTCGTATCAACAAGTTGATCTTATTCGCGCCCCTTGACCCAACCTCCTCACCGTCAGGATTTTCACAAGATACGCACTTCACCCCACCGATCGCATGACCTCCACAGCCCTGCGCTGGTCGCGTTCGGCGTACACGGCTTCTGTGATGAGCGCGCTGGAATGCCCGAGCGCGAGCTGGGCCGCCTCGAGCCCGTGCTCCCGTCGGATCTTCGTGGCCGCGAGGTGGCGCAACTGGTACGGGAAGAACCGGTGGGCCTTCCGCCACGCCTTGAGCTCCTTCTTCTGCTCCGGCGTCAGGCGCGACGACCACTGCGCATTCGTTTCGCCGGGTCGTTTCCAGATCGGCTCGGGCGGGGGGAATGCCGCGTCGCACGCGTACTGGACCGCCCGGTAGTAGGACTCGGGCGTGTAGGTTTCGCCCGCCTGTTTCGCGGGCATGGCCCGCTTGTTCGTGCCGGGCCGGTTGCCGCACGAGAGCGGCGTCTTGCGATTTGCGCTGAGCGCCGCGCGGCGCTCGGCTTCCGCTTCGGCCGGGCTGAAGAGCGGCGCGTCGACGCGGCGCCCGACGAGGAAGGGGCGGATCACCTCTTGCGCTCGCGGGCCGAGGTAGATGACCCGCTCGCTGCCCCGGTACGACGTCTTGTGCTCCTGGAGCCGGTATACCCAGACCTCGCGGGCCGACTCGGTGTCGATATCGATGGCGCGCATCGAGAGGAGCTCCGCCGGTCGCGCGCCGGTGAGCGTCTGGAGTTGGACCAGTGCGCGCACCTGACTGCTCATGAACGGAAGGGCCGCGTTGACAAGCGTTTCGTCGGGGGGGAGCACTCGCTCGGGCTCGCGCGCGGCCGTTCGCCCCCTTCGGAGCGCTTCGACCGTCGATAGGGCCTGGTGGACCTCGGGACCGACAAGCTCGTGGGAGACCGCCCACTTGAAGACGCGCCGGATGCGCTTCACCTGCGCGTTGACGTACGGGCGCGACCACGGCTCGCGCTGCGGGCTCGCGTTGCTGTCGCCGGCGATCATCATCTCGCGAATGAGCCGGAGTCGGCGCGGCCCGAAGTCGCGCGCGAGCGTCGACCCGTCCATGCGCCGAAGGATGCGCAGCGCCGTCTTGTAGTTGGTCTGCTCGCGTTCGGAGTGGTGCGCGGCGGCCCACGTCCAGAAGCGCGCGATCAACTCGGCGACGGTGATCGCGTTCTCGTCGTTCGCCGAGCGCGTCGGCGCGCCCTCCGGCTCGGGATGGCGTCTCCCGAGAGATATCCATTCGGCGATGACGCGGTGGTACGCCTCGTGGCTTTCGGGGGAGTCGGGGGCGCCGAGCCAGTAGTCGCGGCGCTTGCCGGTGACGGAATCGGTGAGCGTCACGAGGGCGCCCTTGTACTCGGGACGGACGCGGTACGAGGGGATTCTCGGCATTGGAACGGCTCCGAACTGCGGAGCGCGGTTTTCCACCGCGCTGTTTTTCGCGTTCGGCCGCTCCGTCGACGCTCGACGGGTCATCGCAAGTGGCGATTTCGGCGTGGGTTGTGTCGAAAGCGGGCGAAGGGACTCGAACCCTCAACATTCAGCTTGGAAGGCTGACGCTCTACCATTGAGCTACGCCCGCGG
>JBQLZI010000316.1:0-2545 GCA_052168195.1 Phycisphaerales bacterium | reverse complement strand
CTTCGGCTCCCGCCCCCCCACGGCCACCCTGTTCGCCGCCGTCGACGCGGCGAACGTGCTGCGCATCGTCGACGAGCGCGTCGAACGCGCCGTCACGCTCGATACCCACGCCGACGCGATGCTCAAGGGGCCGCGGCCCGCGCCCGCGTGGGTCGGCGTCGACCCTGCCGGCAACCAGCGCGCCCTTCAGACCGGCGCGAGCGACGTGGCGATGCTCCGCAAGCGCGGGCTGGTCGTTCGCGACAAACGCGTTTCGGTCGAGGCCGGGCTGCGGCTAGTCCGCGCGCGGCTCGCGCCGGCGACCGGATCGCCCACGCTGTTCATCCACGCGCGCTGCGCGACCCTCATCGAGTCGCTCGAACGCTACCACTACCGCGCCAACACGCCCGAGCCCGCCAAAGACGGCCCCGACCACGCGGTCGACGCGCTGCGGTACCTCGTGCAGAACCTCGATTCGCCCCGCAACGAACGCGTGGGGAGGTACTTCTGATGCTCACCCGTACAGCGGCATCAGCCACTCGATCACCAGGTACATCCCCAGCGCCGTCAGGAAAATCCCCAGCAGCACCTGCGCGAACATCACCCCCGTCTCGCGCGGCAGGTCCTTCAACTCCGGCACGCGAACCGCCTTGTACGCGAACGACACCCCCAGCACCAGCGGCACGATCAGCAACAGCCACCACGAGTGCGCGGGCAGCGGATCCAGGAACGGCGTCCACGCGAGCACGCTCTGCATCACGCGCCCTCCGTCGCGGGGGTCGCGCCCGCGGCGGGCGAGCCGCCGCGCACCACGCGCACGCGCTTGTCGGGCCGCCAGCCGGCGTCCAGAACGGCGATCACGTTGAGCAGCCCCGCCAGGGCGCAGTAGAGCGCGCCGATCTCGTTGATCTTCCCGAGCGACTTGGTGTACGCGCCGTCCTCATCGGGGTAGGGCGATCGCATCCGCCCCGTCTGCTCGTCCTCCACCTTCAGCGACTGATGGATCGCGTCCACGCCGAACGCCGTCGGCCCCACGCCCGCCTGCGCCGCGAACCACCAGAAGTCCTCTTTGCGGTCCACCGCGTCGATGCCCCCGATCAGCAGCCCGCCCAGGAACAAACCCAGGATCCCCGCCGCCACGCACACGCCGCGCTTCACCTCGCCCAGCGCCACGTGCCCCGCCCCCGGGAAAAGCACGGCCAGCGCCAACCCCACGGGCTGGAAGCGGTCCGGAGGTTGGATCGACGGTGTCTCTGGAGTGCTCACGTCGGGTCGCTGCTCGGAGGGTGTTCGCGGGCTCGCCGGGCGGTCCCGGACGCGGACGGCCGGGGCGCGATCCCGCGTCCGAAAATCGGCCGCATACGGGATTGACAGACCCCTGACCAGATGTAGTGTAACCGCCCTCGGCCGGCGTCGATGGCGTGCGTACGCTGGGCCGGATTCGACGAACGATCCCGCCGCCGCCGCCGCCCCTTTCGGCGGGCTCCACGAACCCGCCACTCCTCACCGGGACCGACACCGATGCTCGCAACCCTCGAACTCGCCGACGCCCCGACCCTCGACTCGCTCGGGCTCGATTCGGCTCCCCACGGCTTCTCCGCCTTCATCGGCGGCGCCACCGGCGCAACCGTCACAGCCCGCCCCGTCGCCGAAGACGAGGACGACGATGACGACGACGACTGGCTCGACGACGACGATGATGACGACGACGACTTCGAAGACGAAGAAGAGTTCGAAGACGACGAGTTCGAGGACGACGACGACTTCGACGACGACGATGACGACGACGCGGACGACGAACTCTGATCGTCACCTGTGAGTCGGCCTCGCCGCCCGTCGAACCAGCGACGGGAGCAGACCTGATGGCCGACCGCACCAACCCCGCCTCCAGCCCCAGCGACCCCGACCGCCCCGAGTGGGCCGGTCACAGCGTCGTCGACCGCCGCTCCGGCATCGACCGCCGCGACATCGCCAAGGCCGACGGCACCGGCCTCGAACGCCGACGCGGGCCCGGCCGCCGCCGCAGCGACTTCGCCAAGGCCGCCGAGGAAGGCGAGATGACCCGCGAGCAGTTCCTGTTCGTGCAGGCCATCGAGGCCTTCAAGAAGGTCAACGAGCGCACCTTCCCCACCTGGTCAGACGTCCTCGAGGTCGTGCGCCTCCTCGGCTACCGCAAGACCATGCCCAGCGGCCTGAACCTCCCGCAGTGCGAAGACTGGCGCGAGCCCGCCGACTCGCCCGCCGGCTGCGAGTGGCTCCCCTCCAAGCGCTCGCGCGACGCGGCCTGAGAGGGAGTGGGCACCAGGAACAACGCAGAAGGCACACGACGCCGCGCACCGCGGCGTTTTTCTGTCGGCAGGCAATGGGGAGTGGGCAATAGACAATGGGAAGAGATTCCCATTCCGCCCCCTCTCCTGTTCGGCGCTGCCGAATGGGAGAGGGCAGGGTGAGGGCTACTCGTCCTCCTGCTCCTCCTCCCGTCAGAGCCGCCCGCTGCTCTGTGTTGTGAGATCCTGATCAGAGCCCGGGGCGCAAGCACCGGGCGCGGACGCGTGGTCATCGGAGA
>JBQLZI010000315.1:0-2561 GCA_052168195.1 Phycisphaerales bacterium | reverse complement strand
CTCGACGCGTCCCTACCCTCCCTGCGGTGAATCTCCGCTTCCTCTTTCTCGGGACCGGGACGTCGGCGGGCGTGCCCGCCATCGCGTGCGACTGCGCGGTGTGCGCGTCGACCGACCCGCGCGACACGCGCCTGCGCACGGCGGCGGCCGTCCTCTGGACCGACCCGACCGGGCGCGAGCGGGTGGCGCTCCTCGACGCGGGGCCCGACCTGCGCCAGCAGGCGCTGCGCCACACCCTCACGCGCTGCGACGCCATCTTCCTGACCCACAACCATGTGGATCACACCTGGGGGCTCGACGAGATCCGCCGCTTCAACGCCGTGATGCGCGAGCCGATCGACGTCTTCGCCGACGCGCACACCCACGAGGGCATCCAGCGGGTCTACCGGCACGTGTTCGACCGGGCGAACAACGTGAACGACTCGTTCGTCGCCCATCTCGTGCCGCGGCTGCTGATGCCCGCTGAGCCGGTCGACGTCCACGGCCTGCGGTTCACGCCCATCCCCCTGCTGCACGGCAAGTTGCCGGTGCTGGGGTTCAGGATAGAGGCAATAGGCGATGGGCAATCGGCAATGGGGAAGAAGACCCTCCCCTCCCCCTCCCTCGGAGAGGGAGGGGCACAGACCGCCCCCCTCCCCCTCGCGTACTGCACGGACGTCTCGGCCATCCCGCCCGAGTCGTGGCGTCACCTCGAGGGGCTCGACACCCTCGTGCTCGACGCCCTGCGGTTCCGCCGCCACCCGACCCATTTCACGATCGATCAGGCCTGCTCGGTGGCCGAGCGGGTGGGCGCCCGCCAGACGTGGTTCATCCACCTCTCCCACGACGTCAGCCACGCCCAGGCCGACGCCGACCTGCCCGACGGCGTCAACCTCGCCTACGACGGGCTGGTGCTCGGAGCGCGGACGGCTCCTCCGCGTCCTCTCCCGTTGGGAGAGGGCGGCGGCGACCGGGACGAAGCCGCCGGGTGAGGGCGCGGCGTTGGCCCGCTGCCTTCCCCCTACACGCTGAATCTCCGGCCTCATTGCCCAAGGCTCACTGCCCATTGCCCTGCCCCCCGCCTACACTCCCCGCCCTATGGCAAAGACGCGCGAAATCAAGCTCCGCATCAAGGCGGTCGCCAACATCCGTCGCATCACCAAGACGATGCAGATGATCGCGACGGCGAAGTATTCCGCCGCCCTCCAGCGCGCCACCGCCACCAAGCCCTACACCGAGGGCGTCTTCGAGCTCGTCCAGGAACTCGGCGCCACCGCGGGCAACATTTCCAGCCCCCTGATCGACGGCGCCCCGGGCTCGGCCTCCAAGCCCGAACTCGTCCTCGTCATCACCTCCGACCGCGGGCTCTGCGGCGCCTACAACGGCAACATCCTCCGCACCGCGATGCGCCACCTCCGCGACCTCAAGGCCGCCAACAAGGCCGCCGAGGTCGAGCTCATCGGCAAGAAGGGCGTCGCGTTCTTCCGCTACAACGGCGTGCCGGTCGCGAAGTCCTACACCCTCGGCGACAAGCCCTCCTACGAGGAAGTCGAGCGGATGGCTCAAGACTACATGGACCGCTTCTCGGCCGGCGAGTTCTCCGCCGTCCGCGTCGTGTACATGCGGTACATCTCCGCGGGCCGGCAGACCCCCGAGACCCTGCAACTCCTGCCGCTGAAGTCCCCCGCCGGCGCCGAGGCGAAGTCCGGCCCCGCGGCCCAGTACGAGTTCACCCCCTCGGCCGACGAACTGCTGGCCGAACTACTCCCCCAGGCCGTGAAGACCACCCTCTTCCAGAGCGTGAACGACGCGGGCGTGAGCGAGCACATCGCGCGCATGGTGGCGATGAAGGCCGCGACCGACAACGCGGGCAAGATGGGCAAGGCCCTGACCCGCAAGTTCAACCGCGCCCGCCAGGCCCAGATCACCACGGAACTGACCGAGATCATCTCCGGCGCCGCGGCGCTGGAGTAAGAACTCCTCAAGCGAACGAACCACACGACGCCCCGACTTCGGGGCGTTTTTTCTTTGTGTTGCTTCCCGCTCCGTGCGCCGTTTCCCGGCGTTGCGGCGCGTTTTCCGGCCGTGCGCGCCCCCGCGCGGTAGACTCCCCCGCAATGCCCACGCAGACCTCCGCCGCTCGTCCCGCCCCCTCCAACCCCTCTTCCGGCGCCGGAAATCCCTCCGGCCCGGGGGGCGCGATCCCCGCACGGGTGAACAAGCCCCTCGCGCCGCTCTACACCTCGGTCCTCGACATGGTGGGCAACACCCCCATGCTCGAACTCCACAAACTCGACGTCGGCCCCTGCCGCCTGCTCGTCAAGATGGAGAACCTCAACCCGGCGATGTCCATCAAGGACCGCATCGGGCTGTGGATGATCGAGGCCGCCGAGCGCGAGGGCCACATCGACCCCAAGGCCGACCCGCGGCCCACGATCGTCGAGGGCACCGCCGGCAACACCGGGCTCGCGCTCGCGTTCATGTGCGTGCAGCGCGGGTACCGCCTGCTCGTGGTCGTGCCCGACAAGATGAGCCAGGAGAAGATCATGAACCTCCGCGCCATGGGCGCCGAGGTCGTGATG
>JBQLZI010000314.1:0-2591 GCA_052168195.1 Phycisphaerales bacterium | reverse complement strand
CTAGGCAGCGCCCGCGCCACCGCGCGGGCCGCCGTCTGCGCGTCGAACGCGCGGCAGTTGACGGTCGCGAACACCACGTTCGCCGCCGAGCACGGCCACAGCGTCGCCGGTGCGGCCCGCTTTCAGAGCGAGAATCTGCACCGCTGGCACGGCCGCCGATCGACCACGGGAGAGGCGTTCGATCCGATGCGCGGCGATCTCACGCCCTATCTCGGAAACGCGGTCTCAAGCGCGGGCGTCCGCGCGTGCCCGGAGTTCACCCGCGATCTCGACCGGCTCCGCGAGTCCGGGGCCGGCTTCGAGGCCGGCGCGGGCGGCTACGGCTACAACCAGGCATTCGTGGGTTCGCGGCGTTTCAGCGCGGGACCCAGCATCTGGACGCTCGACACCGACGAGAAGGGCGCCCGCCGCGACCGGTTCCGGTGCCCCGCCGAGACGATCGAGTTCGGCGACGCCGCCTTCGCGGGCGACGACGGGCTCATCGAGTACTCGTTTCTCGAGCCGAGCGTCTGGCCCGACTATCCCGACTACCGCCCCGATCCATCGATGCACTTCCGGCACGCCGGCAAGACGACGGTCGTGTGGCTCGACGGCCACGCGTCCTCGCACGAACGCACGAGCACCAACTGGTCCGGGATCTACCAGACCGACCCGGAGCCCCTCGGCATCGGCTGGTTCGGCCCGGACGACTCCAACGACCTGTACGACTACGAATAAGGACGGATGTACGACCCCTTGGACCCTGAGCCCGTCGACCGCTGCGTGTGCTTCGATGTCAGTTTCGCCGAACTGAAGGCCATCGCCGAGCGCGAAGGCCTCGATTTCGACGAACTCTCGGCCCGCACGGGCTGCTGCTGCGGCTGCGGCACCTGCGAGCGGTACGTCCGCCTGATGCTCGACACCGGCAAGACCCGCTTTCCCGTGCTCCCGCCCGCGCCGAAACTCAAGTAACCGCGCGATTTTGCGTGGTTTCCGTGAAGCCGCCGCGCGTCCGTCCTACTGTGTCTGCCCGATGACCGACGCGTCGCGACACGCCGGCCTTGAAGGGTCCGCCTCCCAGGCGCGGAGCGGCGGCCTGACCGTCGCCGGGTTCCAGAGCCTCATCCGAGACCGCTACTACGAGACCGACGCAGCCCGTGGGGTGCCGGGGACGTTCCTGTGGCTCATGGAGGAGGTCGGGGAACTCGCCACCGCCTTCCAGAACAACCTTCCCGGGAAGTCGCCCACCCCCGAGGAGCGCGCGAACCTCGAAGAGGAGTTCGCCGACGTCCTCGCCTGGCTCGCCACGCTCGCCAATGTCACCGGCGTCGATCTCGAGTCCGCGCTGCGGAAGTACACCGAATCGGACGGCGCCGAAGGGGTGAAGGCGTGACCACGCCCCCCGCCCGCGCACGCCGACTCTCCGGTTGCGTGCCGGCCCCGAGCGCAGACAATGCCCTGACCGCCGCTGCCCCCCGCTCACCCTCCGGCCCGCGCCGGCCCTGTCTCTCCCCTCGCGCCCCACGAGAGCCCCACGCCCGATGAAGCACGCCACCAGCCGCATGGACGCCGTCCGCTCGGTCATCCAATGGAGCGAAGCCCCGCACGCACGCGACACCCGCGTCGAACGCGTCGAGGAGATCTTCGGAAACGACGTCTTCAACGAGCGGACGATGCTTCAGCGTCTCCCCAAAGACGTCTTCAAGGCCTACCAGCGCACGGTCAAACTCGGCGAGCCGCTCGACCCCGCCATCGCCAACACCGTCGCCAACGCGATGAAGGACTGGGCTCTCGAGCACGGCGCCACCCACTACACCCACTGGTTCCACCCCCTGACAGGCGCAACCGCCGAGAAGCACGACTCCTTCATCATGCCCGACGGCCACGGAGGCGCCATCGTCGAGTTCTCCGGCGACTCGCTGATTTCCGGTGAGCCCGACGCCTCCTCGTTCCCCTCGGGCGGCGTCCGCGGCACCTTCGAGGCCCGGGGCTACACCGCGTGGGACCCCACCAGCCCCGTCTTCCTCGTCCGCGGCGCCAACGCCGTCACGCTCTGCATTCCCACAGCGTTCGTGTCCTGGACCGGCGAAGCCCTCGATTACAAGACGCCCCTGCTCCGCTCGATGGACGCGCTCTCCGAGCAGGCCCTGCGCATCCTCAGGATCTTCGGGACCGATGAAGGCGTCTCCCGCGTCTCCACCACCATCGGCGTCGAGCAGGAGTACTTCCTGATCGACCGGCACTTCTACTTCGCGCGGCCCGACCTCATGACCGCCGAGCGAACCCTCTTCGGCGCCCGCCCGCCGAAGGATCAGCAACTCGAGGACCACTACTTCGGCTCCATCCCGCCCCGCGTGCTCGCCTACATGGCGGAGATCGATCGACAGTTGTACGCACTCGGCGTTCCCGTGCGCACGCGGCACAACGAGGTCGCGCCGAGCCAGTTCGAGATCGCCCCGCTCTTCGAGCACGCCAACGTCGCCTGCGATCACCAGATGATCATCATGGAGACGCTCAAGCGCGTCGCGCCGCGCTTCGGGCTCCAGTGCATCCTCCACGAGAAGCCCTTCGCGGGCGTGAACGGTTCCGGCAAGCACAACAACTGGTCGATG
>JBQLZI010000313.1:0-2602 GCA_052168195.1 Phycisphaerales bacterium | reverse complement strand
TGAGATGCCCTCGCTGGGCGACGACGCGCGCATCGTCGCGATCGACCGTGCATGGAAGGACGGGCGCGCCCGCGACGCGCTCGAGTTCGTGCAGGACGCCCTCGAGGGCCGTCCGCTCGACGACGTCAGCGCGGACCTGCTGGGCTGGGGCGCGTTCATCGCGTCTTCCAGCGAGGATGCGCGCGACGAGGGGCTGGCGGCGCGGCTGACCGAGGAACTCGACGGGCGCCGGGGCGACACCGCGGAGGCGTGGTCGGCGATCATCGAGGCCGCGGCGCTCATGCGCAGCGGCGACACGGCCCTGGCTCGCGAGCGGCTGACGTTCGCGCTCGGGCTGGGGCGCCAGGACCTCGCGGAGTTCATGCTCGGGCAGGCGGACCTGCGCGTCGGCGACCGACGCGGCGCGATCGCGCGGTGGCGCTCGGCGATCGAGCGCGACCCGCGCTGGGTCGCGGCACGGATGGCGCTCGCGCAGGCGCTCCTCGACGACGGGGAGATCCGCGAGGCGCACGCCGCGGCGCTCGAGGCGCTGCGGCTCGCGCCCGACCGCGTGCTCGTGGCGCAACTCTTCGCCCGGACCTCGGCGGCGCTGGCCGACGCGGACATCCCCGACGCGGAGTCGACCCGCGTTGCGATCGGCGCGCTCGAGCGCATCGTCGACGACGAGCGCATCGAGCCGGGACCGAGTCTCGCGCTGCTCGCGCGGCTCAAGGCGGCGGACGGCGACCTGCAGGGCGCCCAAGAGATCATCGATCGGATTTTGCGCGATCGCCCCGAGATGTCGGCGAACGACGCGCTCGCGCTCGCGGGCGCAATCGAGCGTCGTCGTCTGCGCGGCGGCGAGGCGCTGCTGAGCGGGGCGGAAGGCATCGCGAACGACCCGGCGGTGCTGCTCGCCCGCGCGCTGAAGGCGGCGGACGACGGCCGCGTTGACGAGGGCAAGTCGATGCTCCGCGACGCCGCGGCGTCGGCCCCGGCGCAGTTCAAGGAGCCCTTCGAGCGGGCCAACGCGCAGTTCCTCGACGCGACGGGAGATCCCGGCGCGCTCGCGGCGATGCGGGCGCTGAGCGAGAAGTATCCCGAGTCCGCGGCGGCGCAGGCCGACGTGCTGCGTTCACGGAGCGCGTGGAGCGATCCGGAACTGGTGCGGAAGGCGGTCGCGAACTTCCGCGGCGTGATCGGCGAGCAGTCGCCGGCGTGGCGCGTGTTCGAGGCCCGTCGCCTGTTGACGTTCCGCCCGGCGGAGACGGCGAAGAGCGGCGGCGACCCGACGACGGCGAACGCCGCGGAGGTCGTGCTGATGCTCGCCAATGTGGTCCGCAACGACCCGGGCGACGCGCAGGCGGCGGCGCTGCTGGCCGAGGCGCACCTGCTGCTGAGCCAGCGTGACCAGGCGATCAACGCGCTGTCGGCGGCGGTGGTGGCGAATCCGGGCGAGCCGACGCTGTACCCGCGGCTGATCTCGCTGCTTCAGGAGAAGGGCGACACGGCGGCTGCCGAGCAGCGGCTGATGGAGTTCCTGCGCATCCGCGAGGTGTCGACGCAGTTGCGTCGCGCGCGTGTGGACCTGCTGCTGGCCCAGGGCATGAGCACGCAGGCGCTGCCCGAACTCGAACAACTGGCCCAGTCGGGCGATCCCGACGATCTCGTGCGGCTGGCGGCGCAGTACGGTCGCCTCGGTCGCGTGGCGGAAGCCACACGGATCTACGAGGACCTCGAGAGGATCCCCAACCCGACGGTGAACTCGGTCTTCGGCGTGGCGGAGTATCGCCTCGCGCTGGGCGAGGTGGACCGGGCGCTGGCGGCGCTCGATCGCCTGCCCGACGACGTTCCCGAAGCCCGCAAGATGACCATGCGGGCCGACCTGCTCGAACGCGCCGACCGCGTCGAAGAGGCGACGACCCTCTACGAGCGTGCGGCGGAAGAAATGAAGACCGGGGAGGCGTGGCTGGCGCTCTCGCGTCACTACGTACGCCGGGGGATGTCGGATCAGGCGAAGGCGGCGATCGACAAGGCGTACGCGGCTTCACCGAACGATCCGGCGGTCCGCTCGCTGGCGAAAGGGCTCGCGCTCGCGACGGGCGAGGAGCCCCCGGCGGGGCTTGAGGACGTCGACGCGGACCTCGGCTCGAACGCCGAGATGCGCGTGCTCGCGGCGATCCAGGCGTTCCAGCAGGATCCGAGGCGGGTTGATGAGTACGTGCGGGCGCTGCGGCAGATCGTGTCCGACTTCCCGCGGTACTTCCCGGCCCGGCGTCTGCTGGTGATGGCGCACGCCGAGCGCGGGGACTGGGACGCGGCGATCGTCGATGCGCGTGACGCGGCCCGGGTCCTGCCGATCGATGCGCAGCCGGCGCAATTGCTGACGGAGGTGTACGCCGCGCGCGCGGAATTCGAGAATCAGCGTGGTCTGCCCGAAGCGCAGCGGCAGTTCACCGAGCGCGCGCTCGCGGCGGCCCGCGACTGGCGTTCGCGTGCGCTGGGCGACCCGTTCGACGCGGACGTCGCGATCGCGGACCTGCACGACCGCCTGAACAACCCGCGCGAGGCGCTGCGGGTGCTCGAGCCCCACTCGGCGCGGCTCGAGCAGGCCGGTTTCGCG
>JBQLZI010000312.1:0-2602 GCA_052168195.1 Phycisphaerales bacterium | reverse complement strand
CGCCGCCATGGCCACGTGTCCGAAGGACGTGCTCGACGTCCTCGAGAACGCCGCCCGCCACGCCCACGCCGGAAGCCACGGCGACCGGACCCGCGCCTACGCCGTCGCTTCGACGAACGCGCCCGAGGCGACCGACCCGACGCTGCTTCTGCGCGGGCTGACCGAGCGCCAGCGCGTCCTCTGGGACGCCCTTCGAGATCCGCGCTCCGTCGACGAACTCGTGGAGGGCACGGGCCTCGAGGCCGCGGCGATCCTCGCCGAAGCCACGATGCTCGAGATCAAGGGCCTGTTGACCCGTCGCGGCGACCGGCTGGCTCGTCGGTAAACCCCGCGGGCGCGGACGGATGGGATGGCCGTCATCGGTTTGGCCGATATTTGGATGAAATACCCTACATCTTCCGAAAATGGGCTTGCAGAACGGAACTTGATAGGGTATTCTTTCCAAACAAAGCCCGAAGCGTTCGCCGATTCCCCGCAACCGCGGCCCGACCCGATGCGGATGATGTGAGGCGAACGAGTCAGCATGACCATCTGGCGCGCGTCCGGGATTCCGGCGCGCGAATGCGGCGGGAAAGGCCGCGGATCATCACACCGGTTGTACGCCCCACGCGGAGTCGGGGGCGCGCCACGCAGCAGCAGACGCAGCGGAGGCAACTATGCCCATCGCAACCAACGCGGTGCTCCGACTCGGCCCAGGCGGCTCTTTCGTCGACACGTTCGTCGGTTCCGCCGATCGCTCTCGCCTCGTTCGCGCCGACCTCGATCCGGCCGGCGACTCCTTCTCCGAGCACGCCGAAGGGGGCTCCGGGGGGGCCGGGGGCTCAGGGGGTGGCGCGTATTCCTCCGACGGCTCGCCGCGTCTGCACGATCAGCGCGCGCCCTTCGAGCCCGGCGTCGACACCGTCGCCGTTTCGCTCGACGCCGCCCGTGCCTCCGCCGCGCTCCTCGCGCACACCATCCTTCTTCATCAGGCGGGCGTGCTCTCCGCGATGTCCGCCTCGCTCACGCCGTTCACCCGCGCGACGGACCACACGCGTTCGTCCGCGTTCTCGCGACTCACACGCCGCATCTCCTCGGCCGCGGGCGCCGCCCGCTGGGCCTCAGCACGGGAAGCACTGCCCCATGAACCTCACCCCCAAGCAACTGAAGATCCTCAAGTTGATCCGCGACTGGCGGGTCCGGACCGGCTATTCGCCGACGATGCAGGAATTGGCCGACGAACTCGGCGTCAGCAAGGTCACGGTCTTCGAGCACGTCGAAGCCCTTATTCGCAAGGGCGCGCTCAGCCGCGAACCCAACAAGGCACGCTCTTTGTCGATCGCTGACGGCGTCGCCGTTCCCGACGAAGAGCAGCCCCTCAAGTTCCCCCTCGTCGGCAAGATCGCCGCGGGCTATCCCATTGAGAAGTTCGCCGACAACGACGAACTCGACCTCATCAATGTCTTCGGCCCGCGCGTCGGACAGAAGGCCGGGACCTTCGCGCTCCGCGTCGACGGCGACTCCATGCGCGACGAGGGCATCCTCGACGGCGACTACGTCATCGTCGAACGCCGCGACGCCGCCCGCAACGGCGACCGCGTCGTCGCCCTCCTTCCCGACGGCCAGACCACGCTCAAGACCTTCTTCAAGGAAGCGGATCACATCCGCCTCCAGCCCGCGAACCCGGCCTTCGAGCCGATCCGCGTGAAAGACTGCAAGGTCCAAGGCGTCGTGATGGGCGTCCTCCGCCGCTACTGAGCCCGCGTTACTCGCACGACATCCCGAACGCGCTCAGCACGGCGTTCAGGTCAGCGAAGTTGACCGCGCCGTTCCTGTCGACGTCGCCCGCGAACCCTGCACCGACCTGCCCGAAGTCCGTCAGCACCGTGTTCAGATCCGTGAAGTTGATCACGTTGTCGAAGTTCGTGTCCGCGTTCCCGGCGGCCGGGCACGCCGGGCCGCCCATCGACACGTACGAGTTGAGCGAGGGATTCGGGTCTTCGCCCGCGAACGAATAGACGCTCCCGCTCGCCGTCTCGCTCGCGAACCCGACGGTCGAGTTCCGCACGAGCAGCGCGTCCGGGGGCGAAAGAGGGCCGTCGAGCACGATCTCGATGGTGTCCGAGAGTTCGCCCGTGACGACCGCGCCGATGACCACCCGCGGCGTGTCGAGACCCGCCAGGAAATCCCCGAGCGAGATCGACGCGCCGTCGCCGTTCACCCGCACGCGGAAATCGTCGCCGTTCAGCGCTCCCGCGTTCGTGTCGCTGAAAGACACCGTCCCGCCACCGTCGGTCACGAGCGGCAGGTCAGCGCGAATCGTGATCACATTGTTCCCGTCCTCGAGCGCCGCCGCTGCGGGCGCAACCCTCATCGGGCTGGTGCGCACGCAGAAGTACTCCGTCGGGACATCCGGGCTGGGCCCGTTGCCGTCCGACAGCACGAGCAGGCCGAGTTCGAACTGCAGCGCGCTCCCGACGTCGCCGTCGGACGCTCCGGGTGCGCCGGGATCGATGTTCAGGAAGTCCGCGGCCAAAAAGGCGAGCGCCCCGACGTTCAGGTTGATGTCCTGGAGATCAAGATCCGCGAACGACCCGCTCGGCCCGCTCCCGGTCGAGAAGCC
>JBQLZI010000311.1:0-2602 GCA_052168195.1 Phycisphaerales bacterium | reverse complement strand
ACCACGCCGGTGTGGTCGACGGGGAGCCAGCGGACCTCGGCCTCGCCGCGCGTCTCGAGCGTCTTGCACAGGCGCTTCACCGCGCTGTGCTCGATGGGGGAGGTCACGATCGTCCGGCGCGACTTGGGTGCGGCGTAGACGACGCCGCGGATCGCCATGTCGATCGATTCAGTTCCGCCGGACGTGAAGACGACGTCGAGGGGGCGTGCGCCGATGAGCCCCGCGACGGTGCGGCGGGCGAGTTCGACCTTCTGGCGCGCGGTCTGCCCGGCGCGGTGCACCGACGACGGGTTGTGCCAGCACACCGTCAACGCGTCGTGCATCGCGCGCACGACTTCGTCGAGCGGGCGCGTGGTCGCGTTGTTGTCGAGGTAAATCATGCGGATGGCAGGGGGGCGGCCAGAAATCGGGCGGCAGGAGCAGTTTACTCGCCCTGCTCCATTCTGCGAACCCCGACGAGCATGATTCGGGAGATCACATCCCGAACATGGGCGCCCTGCTGGTCGCGGGCGTGGTTCGGGACCCCGAGCGGGGCGACCATGCCGTAGCCAAGACCGAGGTGGAGCAGCATCCACGCGGTGATATCGGGCGTGAACGCCTTGCTGACGACGCCCTCGTCCTGGGCCTTGCGGACTTCCTCCGCGAGGAAGCGGTGCAGGGCCTCGATGTGCCGTCGGATCGCGGCGAGGATGTCCTCGTCCTCGATTTCGGTCATCGCCTGCACGATGACGCGGTACACGCCCCGCCCGCGTTCGAGGACCATGGGGTTGGCGCCGATCATCCGCTGGAGGCGCTCCGCGGGCGATTTCGCGCTCGCGAGTTCGTTCTCCCACAATTCGATGGTGCGCTCGCCCGTGCGGTCGATCAGCGCCACAAACAGCGCCTTCTTCGAGGCGAAGTGGCGATAGATGATGGGCTCGGTGACGCCCGCCGCCTTCGCGAGTTCAGCGGTCGTCGCGCCGGAATAGCCACGCTCCGCGAAGAGGGTCGCGGCGGTGTCGAGGAGTTGCTCTTTGCGTTGGGCGGCTGGAAGTCGGCTCATCGGCGTCGGGAAGTAAGTCTATGCAAACCTACGCATCGGTGCGCCGATGGGTTCCGCTTCACCGGGCGGGCGGGCCGGGAAGGTGTTTCGCGCCGTCTTCACGGTCGGTGGAGGGCGGGACGGGGTCGTAGCCCGACCCGCCGAAGGGGTGACACCGAAGCACCCGTCGGCCCGCGAGATACGCGCCCTTCGCCGGGCCGTGGGCGCGGAGGGCTTCCAGGGCGTAGTTCGAACAACTTGGGGTGAAGCGGCAACGCCCGCCCATGAGCGGCGAGAGCAGCACCTGGTA
The DNA here is from genome assembly GCA_052168195.1 of Phycisphaerales bacterium. Classification (GTDB taxonomy): domain Bacteria; phylum Planctomycetota; class Phycisphaerae; order Phycisphaerales; family UBA1924; genus JAHBXC01. The sequence goes on along the minus strand of JBQLZI010000311.1, from coordinate 1,271 downwards.
GAGCCGGACCGCGCCGATCAGCGGCAGGGCGAGGATCGAGTTGGCACGACGCGCGCCGTCCACGCGCGGACTTTAGCCGTTCGCTTCGCCGGCGCGTCGGCGGCATTCGCGATCGATGCTCTTCCAGCAGTGGCGGAGCGATTCCTCGTATTGCTCTTGTCGAAGGAAGCGATGGGGGCGCACGGAGATCACCAGGTCATACCCGGGGGGCATCTCCGCGCGGATGAGCCGGAACGCCTCGCGCAGGAGGCGCTTCATGCGGCCGCGGCGGACGGCGTTGCCGAGCCGCTTGCCGACCGAGAGGCCCAGGCGTGATTCGGGCAGGCCGTTGGGGCGGCCGTACACCGCGAGCGGGCCGTGGACGCGGCGGACGCCCTGCTGGTACGCGGCGTCGAAGTCGCGCTTGTGCCCGATGCGGTGGCGCGCGCGGAACACGAAACGCCGGGGTTCGCCCGCGGAACGGTTGATCTCTTCCTGCCCCGCCAGCATGTCAGGAAGCCTCCGCCAGTGCGCGGTGGTACCGGGCCATCAACCGCGAGCGCGTGAGCAGGCCCTGAACCTTCTTCGTGCCGTCGCCGCCAAGCACGGCGAGGGACGAGACGTCGTGCGTCGAGAATTTGCCCATGACGATATCGAGGGTTTCGTCGACCGCGATGGTGGGCAGGTCGGTGCGCATGACTTCTTCGACAACGAGCAGGGGGAGGGCTTCGCGTTCGATGAGCGCGGTGCGGAGATCCTGACCGGTGACCATGCCGGCGTAGACGCCGTCGTCTCGGACCACGACGAAGTCCTCGACGCGGTACTGCTCGGCGAGGCGGACAAGGCGCTGCAACGGGTCTTCGGGCTTGACGGTGACGGGAGGGATGAGCGGCGCGTCGCCCGCGAGCATCTTGCGGAGGATGGTCCAGTCGCCCGCGACGCCGATGCGCACGCCTTTGCGACGGAGTTTGAGCGAATAGATCGAATCGCGGTTGAGCAACTGCGCCACGACGGTGCTGACCACGGCGGCGAGCATGATCGGCAGCAGCACGTAGACGTCGCGGGTGATCTCGAAGAGCATGAGCATCGCGGTGAGCGGCGCGTGGGTGGTTCCAGCGACGACGGCGGCCATGCCGACCAGGGCGTACGCGGCGGGCGAACCGCCCTCCGGGAGCAGGCCCAGCGAGTCGAGCGCCACGCCGAATGCTGCGCCGGCGCTGGCCCCGATGAACAGCGATGGCGCGAACACGCCGCCCGACCCGCCCGAGCCGAGCGTGAGCGTGGTGGCAAGG
>JBQLZI010000310.1:0-2621 GCA_052168195.1 Phycisphaerales bacterium | reverse complement strand
ACCATCGAGAAGCCGACGGCATCGCCGCCCGCCTCAAAGAGGCAGTGGTTGCCGACGAGGTCATCGACGTAGAGCCAGAAGAGGACGTGGACGGCCGACGTGTCATCGGCAAACTCGAACTTCGGGCCACGGAACGCCTCGACTCCGTCGAGGTTAAACGCCCTGCGGATCGACGGGAACGCCGGATCATTGATCGGCATCGGCTCGAGCACGTTGATCGCGGGGGACTGGAAGGTCGGCTCCTGCGACGTTGGGTTGAAGCCGTCGTCGCGCTGCCAGTAGAAGTCGCCGACGAAGGTCTCGTCGAGCGCGGGATCGTTGGTCTGAACACCACCGGTCGGGTTGTGCGGGAAGGGGAAGCTGAAATCGGCGATCGGCGTGGTGTCCGTCGATGTCATGAACGTGACGTAGTCGAAGGCATCCGTGCCGTCGGCAGCGCCGTCGCCGTTGAAATCGGCGCGACGGTCGGCCGCGGCGGCGTTGGTCAGCGCGTTGTAGTTGTCGAGCACCTCGTTGGCGAACAGATCGACGTCATAGAACCGGAGCGTTGAGATCCAGCCGTCGTAATCGGTGATGCTCGCCGGATCCACCGGATCGCCTGCGACACCGGAGCCCGGGAACGCCGGATCCTGGCCGATCATGCCGAGGCCCGCCGGGTTGCCGCTGGCCCAGCGATAGGTGGCGGATGCGGTAAAGCTCTGGTTATCGACTTCCTGGCCGTCGAAGTAGCTCGTGATCCGGAAACTGATGAGGTCGATGGTGATGACGGCCTGGTGCCATTCCGTATCGGTCAGCGGCTGACGATACTCGTAGGTCACGATGTTGCCGCCCGCGCCATCGGTCGCCTGAACGGCGTAGACGAGGTCGCCATCGTCGAGCAGGAACGCCACGCCCTTGTTGGTCGCGCCGATCTCCCAGAGCACGTGCGTGCCGGTGAGGTCGGACGGCTTGAACCAGATCTCGAAGGAGCCGGGCTCACCGGGCTGGGCGTTGTTCTCCCACGCGGCGCGGGGCGTGCCGCCGACGTCGATTGAGGCCGCCTTGGCCTCGGGGAACTTGTACGCGCCGGTGATACCCGGAACGGCCGGGTCGAAGACCGGATGGACCATCGGGCTGACGGGATCACCCATGCCGTCGGTGGTCTGCCAGTTCCAACGCAGGCCGTTGAACCAGCCGGCGCCGAGACTCTCCGGCGTCCAGTCGATGCGGCCCTCGGTTGAGGTGCCCGCATTCCAGGATTGGAATGCGAATCCCGGGACGATGGTGACGGGAACCTGGGCACTCGCCGAGGCGTGGACGAGTCCGGCGGTCAGCAAGGCGATTGGGGCCTTCGGTGCGATTCGGAGCATGGCAACCCTCTCTTTTTTGCGCCGCATCCCGTTGCTCGCCGCGAAGCCGGCAGTGATGGGATGCGTTAATCACTTAACTGTACGCTCACGCTAACCCTGTGTCGTTCGGATTGCAAGCCAAATTCAGGGGGAGTCGGCAATCTCGGCGGACATTCGGTTCCCCATGCCGGAGCCGCCAAAGCCCCGCAAATCGCTACAGAGCGTACATTCGCGATTTCGTGACACAGCTGTCCGCATTTTGGCAGGGTGAAAAAGCGAGCTGAGCGTTCGCCCGTCCGAAATCGTTTTCGGACAATCGTGGCAATCTGGGATGAAAGCTGTTGCGTTGCGGTTTGCCGGACGATATAGTTAAGTGATTAACGACCGTCGGTACCGCTTTCGACGGGCACGCTCGCACCGAGCGACACCGAGGAAGGACACACGATGCAGCCTCAAATCTCACAACGTCCGCAGGTTCATCGCGGGTTTACGCTGATCGAGCTTCTCGTCGTCATCGCGATCATCGCACTGTTGATCGGCATTCTGCTGCCGGCACTCGGCAAGGCACGCGAATCCGGCCGGCAGATCCTCAACGCCAGCAACCAGCGCCAGATTGTCACCGGCTTCCAGGCTTTCGCGGAGACCAACAAGGGCTACTTCCCCGGTGTCGAAGGCCGCGGCAACACCTTCGCCAAGGCGTTCACGGATGCCTCGGAGATCAACGACTGGACGATCAGCGGCAGCGGCGCTGGCCGACACATTCCGGCTCGGTTCCTGCTCCTGCTCCAGAACGATTTCGTATCTTCAGAGATCCTGCTGTCGCCGGGCGAGCGGGGCGATGCGTTGCAGGACTTCCGTGTCGCGGGGCTCACGATCGACGGCTCGCGCGGCGGCGGCTCGAACCTTCAGGGGCCGGTGCTCGTGCCCTACAAGCCGGGCGGCTGGGAGCGCGGGCAGTTCGTCTACGACTACAACATCCAGACCGTGTTCTACTCGTACGCCCTTCTCGACCTGTTCAACCAGGACAACCTGTACGTCTTCGAGCCGCTGGTCCGCGGTTGGAGCAACCAGGCCACGAGCGACTCGGCGGTCATCTCCGATCGTCTGCTTTTCCGCGACGAAGGGCTCTACAACGAGCACACCGCGGCGACCACGAAGGAAGAGCGTGACGGCCTTCGTCAGAGCCTCTGGCAGCGCGACCGCGGCTGGATCGGGCACGTCGGCTTCGGTGACGGGCACGTCGAGTGGTCGACGACCTCGATCCTCCGCGTGACGAACTACGGCGGTTACTTC
>JBQLZI010000309.1:0-2635 GCA_052168195.1 Phycisphaerales bacterium | reverse complement strand
CCGTCATCGGCCCCCTTGGGCTGGCCATCCTGGCCACCGAGTTCGCCTGGGCCCGCCGCCTCCTCGGGAAGTTCGACGAGCGCACCGAGTTCGTCGACCGCTACGCGCCGTGGATCGCGTCCCCCTGGGCCGTCGCCCTGCTCGTGCTCGCGATCATCGGCTACTGGGTCGCCGCCGTCCTCGTCGTCCGCGCCAACCCCGACCAGGCGCGCACGACGTGGATCGTCGCGGGCGTGCTCTTCCTCCCCATCTCCGCCTTCGCGACCGTCATCGCCCTCACCGCGCGCCGACGCTGGCACGCCGCCCGAGAATCGCGGCGGAACCGCGCTAGCATCAACCGCTCCGTTGGGGAGTAGCCGCGCGAAACGCAGCGCGTCCGCCAGCCGTCAGCACGTCGCGCCGCACCACGGCGCCTCCGGCAGCGGATCACCCGAGCCGCATCGGTCAGGGAACGGCAAGACCAACGCCACACCGTGCGCACCACGCTCGTGCGCACCGACGTTGCCTTGCGCAAAGACCCGCGATGCACACACTCGCCGCCTCCCTGCTCGCCCACACCCCGGCCCAGGCGCCCGCCGGGCTCTTCGACAACTTCATCCAGCACCCGGCCCAGCTCGTCGCCTACGGCATCTTCCTCGCGATCGTCGTCGCCTTCCTTGCGCTCGACCTGGGCGTCTTCCACCGCAAGGCCCACGTCGTCTCGTTCAGGGAAGCCACGATCTGGACCGCGATCTGGATCACCTGCGCCCTCGCGTTCAACGTCGGCGTCTACTTCCTCTACCAGAACCACATCTTCGACCTCGGGCTCGACGTCCCCGTGCTCGGCAAGCCCGGCGTCACCGAGACCCTCGTCGGCGCCGACGCCGCCAAGCAGTTCTTCACCGGCTACGTCATCGAGAAGTCCCTCTCTCTCGACAACGTCTTCGTCATCGCCGTCATCTTCACGTCGCTGGGCATCCCCGGGATGTACCAGCACCGCGTGCTCTTCTGGGGCATCCTCGGCGCCCTCGTCTTCCGCGCGATCATGATCTTCCTCGGCGCCGCCCTCGTCGCACGCTTCGCGTGGGTCTCCTACCTCTTCGCCGCCATCCTCATCCTCACCGCGATCAAGATGGCCCTCGTGAAGTCCGACGCTCACGACCCCTCCACCAGCGTCGTCGTCCGCTTCGTGCGCCGGCTCATCCCCCTCACCCACACCTTCGACGGCCAGCGCTTCTTCACACGCATCAACGGCGTGCGCTACGCGACCCCACTCCTGCTCGCGCTCGTCCTCGTCGAGTTCACCGACGTCCTCTTCGCCGTCGACTCCATCCCCGCGATCTTCGCGATCACCGCCGACCCGTTCCTCGTGTTCACGAGCAACATCTTCGCGATCCTCGGGCTCCGCTCGCTCTACTTCTGCCTGGCCGCGGCCATCACATCGTTCCGCTACTTGAAGCCGGCCCTCATCGCGGTGCTCTTCTTCGTCGGGATCAAGATGGCCCTCGTCCACACGCCCTTCAAGATCCCCACCGACGTCTCGCTGGGCGTGATCCTCGGCACGCTGGCCGTAGGCGTGATCGCGTCGCTGCTGCTCCGCAAGGAGACGCCATCTCAGGATGCAGTCTCAGGCCCCGGACAGGTCGCGGATGCGGAGGAGTTGCGATGACATCTCACTACTCAACTGCATGGAAAATTTGCTGCCACACGCGCTGGCCAAATGTCCAAATCAGCACGAACCAGAGCCACATGCCAGAGAACGCGCAGGCGGAATAGAGCGCCGAGAACAGCCGACTCCATCGAGTATGAACACGATAGACCGTTTCTTGCATGCCAAATCGCATCGATCCAGCGTCATGATGAATGGATCCATGCAGCTTGACCTCTCTTGCTAAGCCGTCGGGCTTGAGGTTCGACCAGCCGAAGATCGAAGCTCGTGCCCGAGGCTGTATCGCAAGGACTTCGACACTGGAAACAGCATCGTGATAATCTGTGCGCTTCCCGTCTTGAACAAGAATTGCCTGCTCAAGAGACGGCAACTTGATCTTGAGATTGCTTGCAACAGCTCGGCCTCGGTTCTCGATGGTCAGATGAAGACAGCAGTTTGCGTTTGCGAGAACTTCTAGGCTTCGCCCGCCAAGCTTCTCTTGCGCGATCTTGAGCTCACTCTTTAGCTTCGCATCAAGAGTCGCGGGCTGCGACTCGACTTCGCCAATAGCGGCAATCATTTCGGCCAGAACACCCTTTGATTGCACTAACGACTTAATGGCTGGCCAAGGCGCAAAATGTCGACTAATCGAGTAGTAGGTTTTCAACTTTGGAGTTCGACGGGTAAGTAGCGTCACAATAAGTGCCGCAATCAGCGCGAGGAGCGCTCCGACGATTTGGTTGTTCCAATCAATACCCGAATTCATCGAGCAACCATTCTAAACAGAATAGTCGTTCCGCACCACCCCGGTCTGCCCTCTCGCTCTTCGGCCCTCTCCCACATGGGGAGAGGGCAGGCGGCGAGCGCAGCGATCACGCCGGGTGAGGGGCCTGAGAAGGATCGAGCAAGCTATCGCCCCTCACCCGCGTCGCGTCGTTGACGCTCCGCGACCTCTCCCCTTGAAGGGAGAGGTTCTGAAACCCATTGCCCATTGCCTACTGCCGATTG
>JBQLZI010000308.1:0-2638 GCA_052168195.1 Phycisphaerales bacterium | reverse complement strand
TCGTCCGCGGCCTGGGCGACGGGGAGGTCGTCTGGCAGGTTCACGCCAGGAACCGACGCGGCACGGGCCTCGCGGCGGCTCACTGCGTCCCGGAACGCGGCCTTGATCTCGGCGATCGCGGCGTCGCGGGCCGCGGGCTTGATCTTGCGGTCGCGGGCGAGCCTGCGGATGCGTCCCGCGAGCCGGCGGCGGTCGATGAGCGTGCAGCGGTCGAGGTCGGCCGCGTCCGGCAGGCCCGCGAGCGGGGGGTGGCTGGTCCGGGATTGTGGGCTGGGCGTTGCCACGGGGGAGTATTGGGGCCGCTGTGATGTGAGGGCGTCGTAAAGCTTTCGCTTGATGGAATAGATTTGGCTGAAACTCTATTGACGGGATAGCCGAACAGGCTATCGTGACTCGTCCGAGTTGATCTCTGCACAGGAGTGTCCCGTGAAACGCTGCCGACTTATGCAAGCTTGCCACATGACCGTTACCCGCATTGCGGGATGCGGTGGCCGCTGCATGGTGGGCTGTTCCGGGTAGATGACACCGGACTAACAGAACCGACCATTTGCGTGAAGGCCACCGTGATGAACGGTGGCCTTTGTTGTTTCCGAACTCGTGTTTCCGTTTCGAACGACCCCGTGGAGCCCGCGAAGCCAACGCTGACCTGACCCCGAACCCCGAGTTGGATTCCGGGCTCCGAGAGAACAACCGAGCAACGTCCCGCCCGCTATGACGGGGCGCGATCGGTCTGGACTGTGCCACTTGACTGCCCGGCGTGGTGCCCGGCATCGAAGGAGTTTCAAGATGAGCCTCGATCATGCAGACGTACTGGGCGTGCCCGAGTTTCCTGCAGACGCCGCGGGGGTTGATGCCCTCGTCTCGGTGATCCGCAAGCGCGTCGCGATGGGCCGCTGCATGATCGTCGCCGTGGGCGCACAGGCGTCTCGGCAGGCGGAGCTCTGGCGGCAGGCCACCCCGCCCGTCGGGCCCCTGGACGCATCTGACCGCGCCGGGGTGCTCGCTCGCGGACCCCAGGAGGCCGCGGCGATGCTCCGCGACGCACTTGAGCGCGCGGGCACGCCCGCGGTCGAACTGGATACCGCATTGGCCGGGCCTTCCACACGCGGATCCGCGCTGTTCGCTGAGCCGAGAACGGTGAACTCAAGGGCGATCGCGGCGGGCCTCGGCGAGGCACACGTTGTGATCCTCCCCGCCGGCATCGGGTTCGACGACGATGCCCGGATCACGTGGCTGGGCGACGACGGAGCGACACTAACGGCCGTTTTCGTCGCAGAGCGGTTGGCTATCCCCGTGGAGCTCACCGGCGAGGATGTGCCTGAGCTGCCACGGCGTCCCGCGCTGTTTGCTCGCCAGTTCGGCGTGGCGGTGCGTCGATCGGCGCTGGCCGGCGTTGCGGTCGGAGCGGCCTGAGGGACCGGCCCGCCCGGCAGCCATGGCGCACGCGTTCTGACCTACCCTTTGGGCCCCGTGGGTGCATGGAGGATGCACCCACGGGCCCGGAGGGTGTATGGCCGACGCTTCGACTCCTCAAACTGACCGCGAGACGCCCAAACTGGCGGATCCAACGGAGCGATGGGCACCGCCGGCGTGGCTCCCGGCACTGATCCTCATCGGCATCCTCGGCTTCTTCGCGTACGGTGCCGCGACGCGGTTCCTGGGCGCGCCCGACTCGCTTCCCGGACAAGGGACTGAAGTCGGAGACTTCCAGCACTACTACCACGCGGCACTCGCGATCCGCATGGGCGAGAACCCGTACGACGCCGGGATCCGCTGGTACGGCTACCTGCCGATGTTCGCGATCCTGCTCGTGCCGCTGGGCCTGCTGACAATCCAGCAGGCGGGCGCGGTGTGGGTCGGCGTGAACACGATGCTGACGCTCGCGATCCTGTGGCTGGCGGCCAAGGAGTTCTTGCGGAGGTTCGACGGGCCGCGGGACCTGACAACCGTGTTTGTCGTGATGCTTGTCGGGTTCCTCGTTGTGTTCGACAAGGTCCGCGGGGAGCTGCGGCTCGGTCAGACCGATGCGCTGATCGTGCTGGGCTACGTGCTCGGGCTGCGCTGGATGGGAAGGCGGCCGATCCTGAGCGGGCTGGCGCTGGCGATGTCACTGAACGTGAAGTACCAGTCGCTGATCTTCATCCCTTACCTGCTCGCCCGGCGCCGGTGGACCGAGGCGGCCAGCATGATGATCGGCGGCGTGGGGATTGCGCTGGCGGGTTCGCTGATCTTCGGGTGGAACCGCAACCTTGAGTACCTCCAGACCGCGCTCGCTGGCATCCTCGATATGGTCGGCATCCTTCCAAACGACGCGCCGAAGCCGACGCTTTTCCCGGTTGAGTGGCACCGCAGCGTGTCGCTTCCGAGCGTGTTCGCGCGGCTGTCGATCGCGACTGACATGCCGGGCTGGATCGGTTGGGCGCTTGTGCTGGTGTGCGGTGGGATCGCACTGGCGCTGGGCTGGTGGATGTACGCCCGCTGGGGCCAGCGGCTGTTCGCGGGGCGATTCGCCAAGGCCGACGACGCGACGCCAACCGGGCGGGCGCTGGTAGGGCTTGAGTGGGCGGGCCTGGTCGTGGCGCTGATGGCGTTCAGCCCACAGAACACGTCGCGGCACCTCTACCAGCTCATCCTGCTG
>JBQLZI010000307.1:0-2640 GCA_052168195.1 Phycisphaerales bacterium | reverse complement strand
GGCCATCGCCACCCCAAGCCCCGCCCAGCGGAGCATCTGCGCGTCGTTGCCCGCATCACCCAGCGCCAGCACGCGTGCGCGGTCGACGCCCAGCCGCGCCGCGTGCCGCTCCAGCGCCGAGCCCTTGTCCACCCCGTGGGCGGCGACCTGCACGATGTGCGGATCGGTCACGAACACGCCGGCGAGCCGACTAGCCTCGAAGGGCGTCACCCGGGCGCGCAGGCCCGCGATGTGCGCGGGCTGGGCGATCAGCATGAGTTTCGTGACGTCACGCGAGAGCGTGCCGTCGAGCGGCCCGACGTAATCGGGCGGGAAGAGTTTGCTCGTCTCCATGGTGAGCGCCGGGTCGTGGCGGTCGGTGTGCCAGACGTCGAGCGTCTCGACAGAGACCATCGTCTCTGGGTGATGGGCTCTGGCGTCGCGGACGACGTCGCGTGCCGTGGCCGCGTCCAGCGGCGTGTGCTCCAGCGCATGGCGCTCGACCGCGTCCCACACGAGCGCCCCGTTGTAGTTGATGGTGACCGCCTCGCGCGCACCTTGGCCCAGCTGCCCCAAGTCGCGCAGCACCCAGCGAACGCCCCTCGGGGGCCTCGCGGTCGCCAGCACGATCTGAACCCCGCTGCGGATCGCCGACTTGAGCGCGTCCGCGTCCTCTGGCGACACGCGTTTGTCGCTGGTCAGGAGCGTCCCGTCGAGGTCGAGCGCGATCAGATCGAAGCGCCCGCCGCTCACCGCAGGCGCTTCTCGAGAATCCGGTGCGGGATGAGCCCCCACTTCGTCGGTCCCTCGCCGATGTCCGCGTAGCCGCAGCGCTCGTAGAACCCGAGCGCCTCCTGCCGCGCCTCCATCCAGAGCAGATCCGCGCCGCTCTCCCGCGCCAGGCCTTCGAACGCCTGCATGAGCGTACGGCCGACGCCGGTCCCCCGCGTGCTCGCGTCGACGGCGAAGTACCGCAGTTGTGCGCTCGGTCCCGCCTTGCGGCGCGGCTGCATGTCGATCCGGCCCACGCCAACCACGTGGCCGTCGAGGATCGCCGCCCGGTGGAACACCCCCTGCCTGTTGCGCGGCACGTCCAGTTCGTTGTCGGCGCACGACGCCGGCAGGCCGTACGGTGTGTAGAGGTTCCGCACCCGGCAATCGATGTACTCGACCCAGTGGTCGGCGCGCTGCGGATCGACGATGGCCAGCGATGCGTTGATCACAGTTTCGTCTTGAACCCCATCGCGCGGACGGCGCACCAGCCGTTGGCGGCCTCGAACAGGCAGAAGGCCCCGCCGATCGCCGCCGACACGCCCGCGACGATCCCGACGACGCGGGCCGAGGGGTTGACCGCCGCGGCGTAGAACGCTCCCGCGGCCCCGACCAAAAGCAACGCCCCGGCGATCGCGCGGGCGCGCTTGCCCGAGCGGTCGATGTTGCAGGTCAGCCCGAGCGCGGACTTCTTCGGCTGGTCAGGGGCGTGCTGGTCGGCCATCGCCGGAGTGTAGGTCGCGGCGTTCACCGGCCGAAGAGGCCGAATCCCGCGCTGCCGTCGGGCTCGCGCCCGTTCACGCGGAGCACCTCCAGCAGGTAGACCTCCCACGCGCCGGACGGGTTCTGCCGCCAGTTCAGCCGGACCCAGGCGGTCGCGAACCCCACGTCGGTCGAGGCCCGGACGAGGAACTGCGACACCCCGCTCGTCGGGGGCGACGCGGCGCTGGCCGACTCGTCGGTCACGACGTGCTCGGTCACCCGCACGGCGGAGCGGAACGCATCGAGGGCCCGGTCCGCGAAATCACCCCCCGGGAGCGTCGATGGGCCCAGCGCTACGACCAGATCATCCGCGAGCATCGCCCGGGCGTCGTCGACGCGGCCCTCCGCGACGGAATCAACGAGGTCGTTCGAGAGCCGGATCAGCCGCTCGCGCGGCGTCTCGACCAGGACGCCCGCCGCGGTCACCCCGACCGCGCACAGCAGCAGCAGGCCTGCGACCAGCAGCGCCTTCGGCCCCTTGCCCATCCGGTTCAGCACGAGGAACGACGCGAGCGCAAACGCGAGCAGGATCAGCCCGCCGACGATCGGACGCTCGAAAAGCCACTGCTGCAGTGCCGGCGAGCCGGGCAGCGCGGGCGGCGCCGACGCGAGCATGCCGAGGCCGAGAATGACGAAGTCTGCGGGCAACACGGGTGGAGACCCCCCTTTCTGCGCTCCGATAAACCACTGTACAGCGCAGAACGCGCCCGCGGTTCCGGTTCGCGCCGGAATGCCCAGCGGATTCATGACCCCGAATGAGCAGATCGTGTCGTTGTCCGGCCCCATGGCGGGCCCGATCCAGCCCGGCTCCGACGCTCCCGCGTCGATCCTCGAGCGCAACCTTGCCGCGCTGCGCCGCTCCAGCCCGGAACTCGAGAAGCGCCTCCGCGCCGTTCGCCCCTCGGAGTCCGTCAACTTCATTGAGACGCCCGACGGCGCCCTCTCCGCGGTCGTCCACGGCCGGGCCCTCGCGAGCAAGCGCCGCCCCCTCGAAGAAGCCAGGCGCCTCGCCGAGTCCGTCGACATCAAGCGCGACGCGGTGTTCGCCGTCCTCGGGTTCGGACTCGGCCACCACGTCGCGGCCGTCGCCGAGCGCGTCGGGCGCACGGGCGTCACGCTCTGCTTCGA
>JBQLZI010000306.1:0-2664 GCA_052168195.1 Phycisphaerales bacterium | reverse complement strand
CCGGAACCGGGCGGCGACGAAGTTCGCCTGCGAATCCAGCGCCGCGACGCCCGCGCTTCGGAGCGTCTCGGTCAGCCGTTCGCGCTCGTCGCGCAGGCGATCGATGAAACCCCGGCGACGCTCCCCGCCGCGGAGCGCCGACGACGCCGCGGCAAGCGAGATCGACGACACCGGGTACGGCCCGCCAGCCGCCCGGAGAGCGTTCGCGAGATCCGGCGGGACGATCGCGTACCCGATGCGCAGCCCCGCCAGGCCCATCGCCTTCGAGAACGTCCGCACGATCACAACGTTCGGCTCACGCAGAAGGTCGGGCGTCGGGTCGGCGTCGGCGAACTCGACGTACGCGAGATCGGCGAGCACGACGGCGCCGTTCGACGCGGCCGCCCGGGCGATCGAGCGGAGATCGTCGGTCGGGATCGAGCCGCCGGTTGGATTGTTCGGCGACACCAGCGCGGCGAGCGCAACGGAGCCGTCGATGGACTCGACAAACCGCTCCCTCGGGAAGCGGCCGTCGGCCCAGTCGACGTTGCGCACCTCGGCGCCGACGAGCCGCGCGGAACGCTCGATCATCTCGAACGATGGCGCGTGCGTGGCCATGACGCGGCCCGGCGTCAGGAACGCCCGGCAGACCCTGTCGATCGCGTCGTCGGCGCCGTTCGTCACGACCACGCGCGCGGGATCGACACCGAACCGCGCGGCGATCTCGCGTTCGAGCCCGCGCGCGTCCGGGTATCGCCGGAGGTCTTCTGCGGTCAGCGCGCGGACCGCGTCGAGGACGCCTTCGTCGGCCGGCGCGCCCTCGTTGGCGTCGAGAGCGAGATCGACGAACGGGCTCGGCGTCGGCGGCGTGTACGGCGCGACAATGCGCCCGGCGATGATCGACTCGGGCGTGAATCTTTGCTGCGTCGTGGTCATGGAACGATCTGCTCCGGCGTGGTGACGATGATGTCCGTCCCGCCGCGCTCCTTGATCGCGGGGATGATCCGCGCGAGCTGCGCACGAGGAACCGCGGCCTTCACCGCGTACCCGGTCGAGGACCGCAGCGGCGCCACTGTCGGCTCGCGCATGCAGGGGAGCACCTCGATGACCCGGTCGAGCGCGTCGGCCGGCACGTTGACCTCGACCATCGCCCGCATCCTCGCGTCGAGGACGGATTCGACGAGCATCGCGAAGCGCTCGATCGCGCCGCGCGTGCGCGGGTCGTCCATCGCGGCCCGCGACGCGTAGAGCCGCGTGGACGAGGCCATGAGTTCATCGATCACCGTGAGGTTGTTCGCGGCCAGGGTCGAGCCCGTGGCCGCGTTGTCGACGATGCAGTCGGCGTCTTCGGGAGGGAGCACCTCCGTTGCGCCGTACGAGCGCAGCAGCCGCGCGTCGAGTTGAAGGCGCTCGATCCACCGCCGCGTGACGCGTTCGTATTCCGACGCAACGACCAGCGGACGGTCGGGCAGCCGCCCGCGGTCGAGAATCGATTCGGGCGCCGCGGCGACCAGCCGCACCCTGTCGAGCCCGGTGTCGAGCAACTCCACGAGGTCCGCGCTGTGCTCCTCGACCCAGTCGGCGCCGGCGAACCCGAGGTCACGCGCCCCGGCGTCGAGCATCTCGACGATCGCGCGGGGCTTCAGCACCTTCACCTCGAAGCCGGGCATCGAGATCGTCGGCCGATAATCCCGCGCCGACGCGGACACACCCACGCCAGCGTCGCGCAGCAGGCGCAGCACCTCGTCCTGCATGCGACCCTTGGGGATCGCGAACCGTACCGTGTCTGGCGAAGCGATCGGCGTCATCGTTCGGAACTCCGTGCAGCCGGGCTCCGAGGATGGCGCGCGTCGTGAGGAATCCCCACAACGACAAACGCCGGCTCGGAGCCGGCGTTTTCGCGTCTGGGATCAGCGATCCATCAGGCCACAATCACATCCGGCGCCCTTGCGGGTGGTGGAGATGAGCGTGGCGATGATGGAACGCGCGGGGGTTCATGCAGACGGAGCGTATCGAGCCGCGGAAGGCAGTCAAGCGCGCCGAAACACGACACGCCGGAGCCGTTGGTCCGGTGTCACTCGGACGAACCGCGCGGGATTTCGCGGCCGTGGGGGTCGAGCGCAGGCCCTTCCGCGGGCCGCACGCCGAGGTGTTCGAGGCGCTCGGCGGTCTCGTGCACGTGGTCGGGGCTCAGTCCTGCGCGTTCGACGAGGTACGCCTCCCACAGGCGGTGCCGACGCACGACCTCGCGCGCCTGCGCGCGACCTGGGTCGGTCAACGCGAGTCGGTCGCCCGTGCGCGCAACCAACCCGCGACCGATCGCGCGCTGCGCGGCGGCGGGGCGCAAGGCGCCCATTCGGCGTTGTCCGGTTTCCTCTTCGCGGAAGAGGGCCGCGAGCAGGTCGTCGAGTTCGATCGAGCGTCGCAGCCGCGCGCGCCGGGCCGCCGCGGCGATCACGCCGTGGGAGGGCGATGCGAGCACCGCGAGCGCGAGCAGCCCGCCCGCCGCCAGCGTGATCGAGCCCGCGGCGTTGACGGAATCGCCGCCGAACGCCGCGGGGATCCACGTCGAGCCGAAGTATCCCGCGAACGCCGCGAGCGTCGACGCGGCGGCGCACACGAGGACCTGCGGGAGCAGTCGGTCGGTGAGCAATCGGGCGGTCGCCGCGGGGCAGGTCAGCATCG
>JBQLZI010000305.1:0-2711 GCA_052168195.1 Phycisphaerales bacterium | reverse complement strand
ACCACAGCGCGGCGAGCCAGTCGAGCAGCAGTTGCGCGGCGCGGTCGAGCATTGAGGAAGTTTAGGACGCGCGCGTCATCACATCAGCAGAATGTGTGTCCTGCCTGTTCCAGCCGCACTCCGGGCATCCGGCTGCATAGTCGTGCCCCAGGTCGTATCCGCACATCGTGCAGCGACCCTTCTTGCGTCGCAACAGAACGCGCCCAATGGGCACGCCGTAAAACAGGAGCCAAGGAAAGGATGCGTAAACAATCGTATTGATCACGGCGCCGGTTATGACCGGGCGAATCGGCAGAACCGTCGTGCGAGAGTATCGATTTAGGGACGGAATAGCTGTGTACGACGCTCCTCCGTTCAGCGCCAAGTCTCCCGCCGAGAGTAGCCTGAACCCACTGTCGGCATTCAGTGCCAGCGCCGCGTAACCGGGTTGCACAGTTGAGGGCCACAGGATCAGGTCAGCGCGCCAGACATCCTCGCCGCTGATCTCGCCACCGCGCGCGTACACAACCGAAGGAAACGGCCAGCCGAATGCTTGCATGCTCCGCACTGCCTGATATTTTGAATCAGACGCGTTGCATCGGTGAGGCAACCATGCGTGAGAGAGAACAAGCCGCCACCGCCATGAACCTCTGAGTCTATGGATATCGGGATGGTCCACCGGACGAACACACCCGGGACAGACCATTTTGCCGGCGAGCATGTCAGGAACATCGAAGCATTGTGCGCGTGTGGACGCCCTCCATGCTCCTACGTCAGTTTCGATTGTCATCGAGCTGTAGTTCGTTGCTCGGGTCATCACTGCCAACCCGTTCGGCCCAGGTGCAATGTCGGCAAATTTGATCACTTCGGTCTTGCGGCCGGCAATCCAGCTTGGAGCCGATCGCGCCGCGAATCCCCACGCAACGAGCACATTCACGATGAATCCGAGCACGAGCAGCGCCCCGATGCGCACCAGCACACGCCGCTTCGTCCATCGCTTGCCTAATCGCTTCGCCACGGGCGCCCTCCGTCCTTGCACGACGACAGCGTACCGCAACACACCCCGTCAGCGAAGGGAAAATCCCGGCTCAGAAACGTGTCATCTTGCTGTGAGCATCCCCGGCGCGTGGGTGTGCCACTCGGTGGCGTCCTCGTACGTTCGCGCGACGCGGAACATGCGCGCCTCTTCGAGCGCGGGGCAGTAGATCTGCAGGCCCACGGGCAGGTTCTCCGCATTGGTGCCGGCTTTCTCGGCGAAGCCCATGGGCACGGACATCGCGGGCAGCCCGGCGAGGTTGGCCATGACGGTGTAGATGTCTTCGAGGTAGAGCGCGAGCGGGTCGTTTGCCTTCTCGCCCACGCGGAAGGCGGGGCCGGTGGTCGAGGGCATGATGACGGCGTGCACGCCGGGCTTGCCGGCGGCGTGGTCAAATGCGTTGTCGAAGTCCTGCTTGATGAGGCGGCGCGTGCGCAGCGCGGTGAGGTAATAGGCGTCGTAGTAGCCGCTGCTGAGGGCGTGGGTGCCGAGCATGATGCGGCGCTGGACCTCGGGGCCGAATCCCTCGGCGCGGCTGCGCGCGTAGAGGGTTTCGAGGGATTCGTTCTTCTTGATCGTGGCGCGGCGGCCGTAGCGGATGCCGTCGAAGCGGGCGAGGTTGGAGGACGCTTCGGCGGGGTTGACGATGTAGTAGGCGGCGACGCCGTAATCGAGGTTGGGGAGTTCGATGTCGACGATGGTCGCGCCCTTCTGGCGGAAGGTTTCGACGGCGTCCTCGAAGCAGGCGGCGACGGCGGGGTGGTTGCGCTCGCTCCGCGCCTGGCGGGGCACACCAAGGCGCAGGCCCTCGATGGGCCGGTCGAGGTCGTGCAGGTAGTCGGGGACGGCGCTCTCGACGCTCGTTGAGTCGTGGGGGTCGTGGCCCGCGATGGTCTGGAGCATGAGGGCGGCGTCGGCGACGGTGCGGCCGAAGGGGGAGATCTGGTCGAGACTGCTGGCGAAGGCGACGAGGCCGTAGCGCGAGACGCGGCCGTAGGTTGGCTTGACGCCGACGAGGTTGGTGATGGAGGCGGGCTGGCGGACGCTGCCGCCGGTCTCGGATCCGATGGAGGCGCTCACGGTGCGCGCGGCGAGCGCTGCGGCGCTGCCGCCGGACGAGCCGCCGGGCACGCGGGTGACGTCCCAGGGGTTGAAGGAGGGTCCGAACGCCGAGTGCTCGGTGGAGGAGCCCATCGCGAACTCGTCGAGGTTGGTTTTCCCCACGACGATCGCGCCGGCGTCGAGGAGTTTCTGCGCGGCGGTGCAGGTGAAGGGCGACTCGTAGTGCTCGAGGAAGCGGCTGGCGCAGGTCGTGCGGCCGTGGGAAAGGCAGATGTTGTCCTTCAGCGCGACGGGCACGCCCGCGAGCGGTCCGACGTGCTCGCCCGCGGCGATGCGGCGGTCGGTCTCGCGTGCGGCGTCGATGGCGCGCTCGGGGAAGGTCTGGAGATAGGCGTGGAGCGACTTGTCGGTCGCTTCGATGCGGTCGAGGGAGGCGCGGACGGCCTGCTCGGAGGAGACCTCTTTGCGACGGATGGCGCCGGCGAGTTCGATGAGCGTGAGGTCGAGTGGGTTCACGCGTGGAGGGTAGCGGGGCCGGGCGGCGGCGGCAGCGGGCGGTGCGGATCAGTCGCAGGTGGCGCCGTAGCCGGAGAGGACGGTGTTGACGTCGGCGAAGTTGACGGTTCCGTCGAGG
>JBQLZI010000304.1:0-2719 GCA_052168195.1 Phycisphaerales bacterium | reverse complement strand
CCGGTTCGTCAGGACCCACGGGGACCGCCAGCGCGCGCCGTCCATCGCCTCGCGCAGCGGCGCGTACTCGCTCGAGTAGATCGTCCACCACAGGGCACGCTGCACAACGCTTGGCTTGCGAGCGATGCGCCACGGCGCGTCGCCGCTGTCGCGCACGAACACGTCGCCGTCGACGAGCCAGACCTCTTCGCCGGGCAATCCCACGAGGCGCTTGATGAAGTTCTCGCCCGGATCCTCGGGGTTCTTGAAGACCACCGCCGACCAGCGGGATGGCGTCGTGAAGAACCACGGCGTCTTGAAGACGAAGATGCGGTCGCCCGCGCCGACGGGCGCCGTGTCGGCGCCGACGCGGAGCAGCGTCTTCGGGTCGGTGACGCGGACGTTCTCGACGCCGCGGTCGCGCGACGAGCCGACGGCCCACGAGTCGCCCGTGATCGGCGAGTGCAGACGCACGTGGCGCCCGAGCAGCGTTGGCGCCATCGAGCCGGTGGGGATGATGAAGGCCTCGACCACGGCGGCCCGGAAGATCAGCACGCACGAGAACGCGATGAGCATCGCGGTGATCGTGCCGCGGATCGATCCGACTTCGGGATGCGGCCGTGGTGTCGGCGGCGGGGCGTCCATGCGACCCCATCCTACGGAATGCGATGGATCGCGTTACTCGCCGCGCCCGCCGCGTCCGCCCCGGCCTCGCCCGCGCCCGCGGCGTCCTCGCGAGGAGCGTCCTCTCCGCGAGCGCTCGCCGTCGCGCGGCTGCTCTGCCGAGGGTTTCGGCTGATCCGGTTTGGGCTGATCCCCCTGCTGCTTCGCGCCGGCGCCGCCTTCGCTTCCGGGCTTCCTGCCCTTGCGCCGACGACGCTTCTTCTTCGGCTTCGCTTCGCCGGGTTCGGCGGCGGGGGCGCCGGGGGCGCCGGGGGTGTCGGCGTCGAGGTTCGCCATGATGTCGTCGAGGTTGTCGCCGTCCTTGTTCGACTTCTCGCGGTAGGCGTCCTGCTGACGGTCTTTGGAACGCTGCTCGCGCGAGCGGCCCGCGCGGTCGGGGCGCATCCCGCGGAACGGATCGGGCGCGGCGCGCTTCGGGGCCGCGTCGGGGTCCATCAGTTCTTCAACCGGCACGGCGACGCGCTTGCGATCCGCGTCGGGCGCGCCCTCGGGGGGTTCGAGTTCGACGAGGACCAACTGCGTGAGGATTTGCGTGTCGACGACGACGCCCGCGCCCTCGGGCGTGCCCACGCGCGCGTTGCGCCGGGGCAGGTTCTTGCGAAGCGAGTCGTAGGTCTCGTCCTCGTAGCGGAGGCAGCACATGAGCCGGCCGCAGCGCCCGCTGATCTTCAGCGGGTCGAGCGTGGCCTTCTGGATCTTCGCGGACTTCATGCTGACGGGTTTGAGCACCTTGAGGAACTGCTTGCAGCAGCAGTGCTGGCCGCAGCGTTCGTAATCGGCGATGAGGCGGGCCTCGTCGCGTGCGCCGACCTGGCGGAGTTCGATGCGGGCGTGGAACTCGCGGGCCATCGCGCGCACGAGGTCGCGGAAATCGACGCGGTGCTCGGACGTGAAGAAGAACGTGAGCGTCTCGCCGCCGAGGATCGGCTCGGCCTCGACGACCTTCATGTCGAGGTTGTGCTCGGCGACGAGGCGTCGCGCGGCCTTGATGAGGTCGGTCTTGGACTTCTCGAGTTCGCCCTGGCGGTTGAGGTCGTCGATGGTGGCGATCCGGACGACCTTGCCGTCGGTGTGGAAGGGGTAGTCGCGGCCGCCGGAGTTCTCGATGTACTCGAGCATCTCCTTGCGGGTGACGCTCTTGGAGCAGCCGGCGTTGGGGCAGGTGCTGGTGAGCATCTCGCCGACTTCCACCCCGCGGTGGGTCTTGATGACGAGCTTGCTGCCGCAGCCGGGTTTGGCGTCGCCGTCGTAGGGAAACTCGCCGACCATCTTCATGGCGCCGAAGCGCACGACGATCGATGTCGGGGGTTTCAGGCGCTCGTAGGCCTCGCGGTCGGCCTCGACGAGGTCTGCCTCGAACTGGGGCAACGGGAATATGGACATGGCTGGCTCGCGTGCGTGGGAGGAGTGGGCGCGGAGAAGCCGCGCAGCGGTGGCGGGGTAGGTCTGGTTGACGTCGGGCGAGGGTTTCGGCCTCCTCCCGGCGCCCGACGGGCCGGTGGAGTGTTCACGCGAGCATGGAGGGCGATGACCCTCCGCGGATCAGCGGTTGTACCCGCCGGGGCGGCGCTGGTTGCGCGCCTGCTGGAAGAAGTCGGAGAGTTTGAGGTTCTGGTAGAGCTCGACGCGGTCGCGGTTCTCGATGCCGTACACGAGCAGCGCGTCGGAACTGTCGTCGAGCACGAGGACGACGTCCTCGTTGCCTCCGGCGTCGGCCGAGAGCAGCGTCATCGAGCCGAACTGAAGGGCGTCGGCGGAGGCCTGGTTGCCCGCGCCGTATCGGCCGGCCTGGAGCACGACCATGCCGGCGAGGACGAACGCCGAGGCCCAGAGGGCGCCGACGGAGGGGTTGATTCGTTCACGGGAGGGTCGACGGGCGGGCATGGGGTCTGCTCCTCGGAAAGGTCAGCGCGGGCGGGCCTGGGTGTTCGCGGCGTCGACGCGCATGTCGCGGAAGCCGACGAAGTTCAGGGTTTTGCGGGAGTCGTCCCAGGTGGTGACGAGCAACTCCATGTTGTTCGAGTCGGCGATCACGATCCCCGCGGAGGACGAGCCC
>JBQLZI010000303.1:0-2769 GCA_052168195.1 Phycisphaerales bacterium | reverse complement strand
CGGAGGTGGCGCGGGAGGCGGCGGCGGCCGAGGCGCCGAAGGCGGCTCCGGAGGCGAAGGCGCCAACGGCGGGGGAGGTGGCGGCGGCTTGCAGTTCCTCGTGCAGGGCCGCATCGATATCGATGGATCCGTTTCCGCCACCGGCGCCGATTTCAGCGGCATGTCCGATGGCGCGCCGGGCGCGAAGGGCGAAGGCGGCGGTCAGGGCGGGCGCGGAGGAAGGGGCGGCCAAGGCGGAACCGGCGGGCTCGGCGGCGACGGCGGACGAGGCGGGGGAGGCGCGGGCGGCGCGATCTTCTTCTGCGCCACACTCGTCGACGGATCCGGCCAGGCCGATCTCGCGGGCGGCCTCGGGTCCACCGCCTTCGCGCCGAGCGGACGAACCGTCTATTCCGAAACCGTTGTCGGGCAGTTCAACTTCACTCATCCGGCGCCGAACACCTCTATCTGGCGCACGACCGCGCTGTCCCCGCTCGTGTTGAATCCGTACTTCGGCGACGCGCTCACCCCCAACATCGTTCCCGCGGTCTTCGGCAACAGCGATCTCGAAGGTGGACCAGGACCCTGCGGCATACTTCCGGATTCGATCGCCGATCCGAATCTCGTCGCAGCCATCGCCGGCGCGCCCCCGTTCGCGGTCGCGGCGGTCGTGCGCTTCGACCGCGGCCCCTTGGGCTACGACCTCGAATACAACGCGACGTCCGCAACGTCGAACACCGACGCGTTCGACATGTACGTTCTGCTCAACCTCACCGCGAACGACCAGTTCGCGACGTTCAACGGAACGGCGCTCGCACGCTTCCCCTTCACCGAGCGACCCGAGTTCGGGGGCGATGGCACGCTCTCAATCGTCACGCTCCCGGGCGGTCGGGAATGGGCCACGCTCGGGCCAGAGAGCGGACCGACGCCGGTTGTTCTCGACGTCGGCGGCGTCACCGGAACACTCACGGCGCAAGACCCGACCGAAGCCGGCGCGACCATCGTTTACCTCATCAACAATTGCCCCGCGGATCAGAACGGCGACAACGTCGTGAACTTCGCTGATCTCAACCTCGTGCTGACGAATTTCGGACTGGTGACGCCCGCCGGCGACGCCAACGGCGACGGGCTCGTTGACTTCGCGGATCTCAACCTCGTGCTCAGCGCGTTCGGCTCCGCGTGCCCGTGACGCGATGCGCCGGCGGATATCCGCCGCGGGCTGGAACCAGCCCATCCTCGATCGCGGAGGGGCGCTCTCGCGGGCGATCCGCGGATGGCCCGGCTTTTGCCTAGCGTTCGAGACATCTCCGCCGCTCCGCGCCGACCCGGACGTCGGCGCGCACTGTTCGGAGCGGCGGCCGCTTCCTCGCACGCACGAGCCGCCCGTCATGTCCATCGCCCGCGCCGCGTCCGCCTCGCTGTTCATGCTGTCCGCCGCCGGGGCCGCCTCCGCCGGGAACGACGTGCTGTGGCACGTCCCGCCGCCGTCGGCGACGTTCTACGGCACCGACTACAGCGTCGTGTACGACACCCAGTTTCCGCGCGACCAGGAGGTCGCCGACGACTTCCAGGCGACCGGCCTTGTCGAACGCGTGGAGGTTCCCGGGCGCGGCTGTGGGCAGTGTTCCCCGGCTGAAGTGCTCGGCGTGTTCGTGCGCTTCTACGAGTGGACGGAGAACGGCCCGGGCGCGATGCAGCACGAAACCTTCGTGGCCGTCGACAGCGGGAACTACGAGGGCAGTTCGACGCAGCCGTTCTCGATCGCGGTGAACCTCGAAGAACCCTTCGCGGCCACCGGCTGGCACTTCATCTCGGTGCAGGTCGCGTTCGCGCAGGGCGGGATCTGGAACTTCAAGCAGTCCAACCGCTTCAACAACATCAACGAGCCGATCCACTTCCGAGACAACCTCGACGGCGGCGTCTGGGCGCAGCACACCGACGTCGGCGGCCAACTCAGCCGATCGGACTTCGCGATCACGCTCCTCGGTCAGGCCGGCGCCACTACGCCCAGCGTGACCGGCGTCTCGCGGGCGACGGTCACGGGAAGCGATCGGATCATCGTCAGCGGCAGCGACTTCGGCGCGCCCGGCGACGGGCGCCTGCTCGTGGGCGGGCTCGAAGCCCGCGTCATGGAATGGTCCAGCACGCAGGTCGTCGGCTACGTGCCCGAGGGCCTCGAGCCCGGCGACGCGGACATCGTCGTGGAGAACCTCGGCACGCCCAGCGCGGGCTTCCCCGTCACCATCGTGCCCCGCGAACCCGACGGACGCATCGACTGGGTGTTCGAGGGCTCGGGAAGTTACATCTCGTTCCCGCCCACCGTCGGCCCGGACGGCACGCTCTATTTCAGCGACGTCGACGGCTTCCTGTACGCGATGAGCCCCGACGGCGCGTTGCTCTGGATCGTCGACGCGCTGCGCGGCGCGCAGGGCTCCGCCAACGAGGCACCGGTGCAGGTCGATCCGATCGACGGCACGATTTACGTCGCGACGGACCCACTGGGATTGTCGCTGAAAGTCGAGGCGTTCAACCCCGACGGCTCACACAAGTGGACCGCCCTCGTCGAGCACGGGTCGACTTGGCAGGCCGGGCCGACGATCGGGCCCGACGGTCGCCTGTACGCCGCGGCCGATGCCGCCACGCTGCTCGGCGGCCAGTACGACGTTCTGGCGATCGGGCGCGACGGCGAGATCGACTGGACCACCGCCGCCGATCCCTTCGTGTTCGAGGACGCCTCGACCGGCGCGGAGATGATCTTCGGTCGCTCGTCGCCCGGCGGGCCGGTCGACC
>JBQLZI010000302.1:0-2777 GCA_052168195.1 Phycisphaerales bacterium | reverse complement strand
CGCGAGTTCTACTCGCGGCGCGCGAGCGAACGATGGATCAGGGACCTGCACCCCTTCGGGACCGACGACGACAAGGGCTTCCTCGAAGTCGCGCCGTGGCTCGTGGTGGTGTTCAAACTCGCGAAGGACGACGATGACGGGCAGACGTACTACACGGACGAGTCGGTGGGCATCGCGTGCGGCATGTTCCTCGCAGCGGCGCACCACGCCGGGCTGGCGACGGTGACGCACACGCCCAGCCCGATGAAGTTCCTCGGCACGATTCTGAACAGGCCGGCGCATGAGCGGCCGTTCCTGCTTATCCCGATGGGCTATCCGGCGGAAGATTGCGTTGTGCCGGACATCGGGAAGAAGCCGCTTGAGAACATCATGGTGGTGAACCGCGGGTAAGGCATCCGTGCGGGAAGGATCGCTTTTGCGCAGAGCCGCCGAGTTGTAGAATTGATTCGGACGATCATCCGCGCCGGCTTCGTTGCCGGCCTCCGTGGTTCGACGCACAGTGATCGTCCGGTGAATTCCATTCGATGCTGTTCAACATCGCGAGCGTGCGCAACGCAGATGCCGCACAGACCTTTCACGTCGCAGGGGCGCTGTGGTCGCTGCTGTTGCGTTCAGAGGAGTCAGAGCACCGACTGAGCGCGGCGCTGGTCGTGCTTCCGCCTGACATAGGCCCCCCGCCGCACGTGCACGAGCGGGAAGACGAGTTCTATTTCGTGCTTCAGGGCGAGGTCGATTTCCTGCTCGGCTCCGACAGACGTCTTGTACAAGCCGGAGACTTCGTCTGCTGCCCACGCGGCGTGCCCCATGGGATGATGAATCGGAGCACGCGCGACGCGCGTCTGCTCGCGTTGAGTCAGCCTGGTGGATTGGATCGGTACGTCGCGGACGCGGGGCGACACGTGTTGCCCGGTGAGCCCGCGCCGCACGAGATCACCCAGGACGACATCGCAAGGATGTTTGAAGCGGCGGCCGCGCACCACATCACATTCCTCACCTGACCGCTCGGGAGTCGCTTGACGATCCCGATCTTGAGGGTTTGATCCCGCGGCAAGGAACGGAGATCAGCAACCCATGAGCACAGTCACGACCGCGCCCCGGCCGATCGTCCGCCATGTCGACGAGGCGGAGACCATCTTCTTTGGCGGGCATCCGACGGCGATCCTGCTGTCGGGGAGCGAGACCGAGGGCCAGTTCTCGATGACCGAACTGACCATCCCCGCGGGCTGGGGGCCGCCGCCGCATGTTCACGGGCGCGAGCACGAATACTTCTACGTGCTGGAGGGCGAGATCACGTTCTACCTCGACGGCAAGGCGATGGTCGCGCGCACTGGCTGCGGCGTGATGGGCCCGCGCGGGATCAAGCACTGCTTCCGCAACACAGGGAGCGCGACGGCGCGGATGCTGGTGATGACCACGCCGGGCAACTTCGACGCGTTCGTGCGCGACGCGGGCACGCCGCTGCCGCCCGGCACGCGCGAGTGCGGCCCGATGACCGAGGACGACGCGAAGCGCCTGCTCGGCGCGTGCCCGGCGCACGGGTACGAGATGGAGGGGTAAAGTCGCGCTACTGCGCGATGGCGTCTTTGCCTGAGCCGCCCCACATGAGCCAGTCCGGGAGGGGTCTGGGCCTGCCGTCGCGGCCGATGCATCCGAGGGTGGTCTCGGCCTTGACGAGGAGTTCGCCGGGTGAACGACCGTCGGACGCGACGCGCCGGACCTCGTAGGCGTGGACGAGTTTGGCGCGGCCTCCGGAAATCACTTTCGCGCTGACGATGCATTCGTCGTCGTAGCGCGCGGGTCGCTTGTACCTGCATTCAAGCCGGACGATCACGAGGAGAACGTCTGCGTCCTCCATGTCGCGGTAGGACACGCCGCTGGGGCGCAGGAGTTCGGTGCGGGCCATCTCCATCCAGACCGGGTAGACGGCGTGGTGGACGTAGCCCATGGGGTCGCACTCGCTGTAGCGGGCGCGGACGCGGACCGAGCCCTCGAGGAGCGGGCGCGCGGTGGGCGTGAGTTCGCTGGGTTCGGGCGGCACGAGGCCATCGTACTCCGCCGCGCCCGCCTGCGCGTCAACGACTGGATGTGGTGAAGCGCCGCACGCGCTCGTCGAGTGATTCGGCCTGTCGCGAGACGTCGTTGGCGACCTGGCCGACCTGGCGGCCCGCGCTCGCGATCTGCTCGACCGATTCGGAGATGGTCGCGACGCGCTGGCTGACGGTCTGCGCGCCGGAGAGGATGGCCTGCAGCCGTTGCGCCGCGCCGACGGAGTCGCGTGAATCGGGCTCGCCCTGCAGGAGGGCCGCGGCGCGGTGGGTCTGCTCCGACATGCGGTCGATGCTGCCCGTGATCTCGTGGGTGGCCTGCACGGTTCGGTCGGCGAGTTTGCGCACCTCGTCGGCAACGACGGCGAACCCTCGGCCGTGCTCGCCGGCGCGGGCGGCCTCGATCGCGGCGTTGAGCGCGAGGAGGTTCGTCTGGTCGGAGATCTCGCGGATGAGTTCGACCGCGCCTCCGATGGACTTCGAGAGCGTGACGAGTTCGGACACCGCGACGACGCTCTCCTGCACCGTTTCGGCGCCGGCGACGGCGTCGCCCGCGGACTGCTCGGCGGCTTCGCGGACGGAGGCGGCCTCCTCCGCGGTGTTGGAGACGCTGACAGAGAGTTGCTCGGACGCGGCGGCCATCTCGGTCGCGGCGGCGGCGGTCTCGCGCGACATGGACCCGACGCCGCCGGTGACCTCGTCGAGGGCGGCGATGAAGCGGTTGACGCCCGC
>JBQLZI010000301.1:0-2790 GCA_052168195.1 Phycisphaerales bacterium | reverse complement strand
GTCGGGCGCACGGCCACGGGCTCGCCCAGCCGCGCCGCCGCGCTCTCCGACGCCGTGATCTCGACCGGTGAAACCGGGTCCATGGCTCGCTCCGGGCTCGTTGTGGCGCGCCGCATTGCCGCTGCTCCGGCGACGCCGTACCATCCGCCGACAACACAAGCGGGATTTCGCCCGCCGTCAAGCGCACCTGTAGCTCAATTGGATAGAGCGTCGGCCTCCGGAGCCGAAGGTTGGTGGTTCGAGCCCACCCAGGTGTATTTCCAGTGCGTCCGCCTTCCCGAACGCCCTCACCGGCGAAGGAGTCGGCGCAGCCGGGAGCAGGCGACAGCCCCCATTGCCTTGTGCCCTATCCCGCGTACCTTCTCAGGCGAACATCGCCTCGACGAACGCCTCGGGATCGAACGGCTCGAGGTCGTCGAGCGTCTCCCCCACGCCCACGAACTTCACGGGCGTGTCGATCGCCTCGCGGATCGCCACCGCCACGCCGCCCTTCGCGGTGCCGTCGAGTTTCGCGAGGATCAGCCCGCTGAGCGCCACGGCGTCGTGGAACACATGCGCCTGCTGGATCGCGTTCTGCCCGCTCGTCGCGTCGAGCACGAGCAGCGTCTCATGGGGCGCGCCTGGGATGCGCTTGGCCGCCACGTCGCGGATCTTGCTGAGTTGGCGCATCAGGGGCTCCTGGGTGTGCAGCCGCCCCGCGGTGTCAACGATCAGCACATCCACTCCGCGCTTGACCGCAGCGTCGCACGCGTCGAACGCCACGGCCGCGGGGTCGCCGCCCTGCTGGCCCTTGATGATCTCCACGCCGATGCGCCCGGCCCAGATCTCCAGTTGCTTGACGGCGCCGGCGCGGAATGTGTCGCACGCCGCGAGAAGAACGGTCTTCCCCTCGCCGTGCAAGCGCGTGGCGAGTTTGGCGATGCTCGTCGTCTTCCCCGCGCCGTTGACGCCCGCGACGAGGATGACCGTCGGGCCGCTCTCGGCGAAGTGCAGCGAGCGGTCGCGGTCGGGCCACATCGCCTTGAGTTCGCGCTTGAGGTAGTCGACGACCTCTTCGCCCTTGCTGACCTTGCCCGCGCGCACGTCGGCGCGGAGGCGCTCGACCAGTCGCGTCGCGGTCTTCACGCCGATGTCGGCGCGGATCAGTCGGGACTCGATCTCCTTGAGCGTCTCGGCGTCCAGCCGCCGCCCGCGCAGCCAGCCGAACGCGCCCAGCGTCGAATCGCGCACCGCGCCCGTCGCGCCGGCCATCGCCTCGCGCGTCTTGGCCAGCCCCTGCTTGAATTTCGCGACCGTCGAGGAGAAGAGCGCCATCGCTTACGACTCGCCCTCGTCAGGCGCCGGGACCGACCCGGGCGCGGGCACGGACTCGTTCGGCGTCCCCGTCTGCGCCGCGAGCACGCGCTTGAGGATCTTGTCGAGCACCGCGTTCACGAACGCGGGCGACTTCTCCGTGCTGAATCGCTTGGTGAGTTCGACGGCCTCGTTGACCGCGACCTTCGGACTCACCTTGCCGCTGGTCATCTCGTAGTGCGCGAGGCGAAGGATCGCCCGGTCGATCGCGGGCTGTCGATGCGCGGGCCACGTCGGCGCGTACACCTTCACCGAGCGGTCCGCCGCGGCACGGTCGCGGAACGCGCCGAGCGCAAGATCCATCGCCTTCCTGCGGTCGCTGTCGGTCAGACGCTCGTCATCGATGGACAGGTCGATGTCCTCGGCGTCGACCTCGCCGCGGACGTCGAGTTGATACAGCGCCTGCAACGCGGCGACGCGGATCTCGCGGGGGCTGGCCATCGCTCAGCGTCCCCGCTTCCCGCGGCCGCCAGGCGGCGTCGGGGGCGAAGGCGGCGCGGGGCGGCGCAGCGCGTGGGCGTCATCCTCCGCGTAAAGGTCGGCGTGGGCGGCGATCTTCTCGAGGGCCTCGAGCGTGTCGAGGGCGGCGGCCATCGCCTCCTCGCCTTTGTTGCCCTGCGCCCCGCCGGCGCGGGCCTCGGCCTGCTCCATGCTCTGCACCGTTAGCACGCCGAAGCCGATCGGGCAGCCGGTCTCGACGCCGATCCGCGCGATCTCGGTCGCGACCGCGGCGGCGAGGTGCTGGTCGTGGGTCGTCTCGCCCTTCACGATGCAGCCGAGCACGACGACCAGATCGAACGCCCCGCTCATGGCCGCTTCGGCGGCGATGGTGGGCAACTCGAACGCGCCCGGCGCATCGACCACCAGGGCGTCCTGCTTCGAGCCGCCCCGGGCGACGAACTCCGCCACCGCGCCCTCGCGGAGTTTCGAGGTGACGGTTTCGTGGTAACGGCTCACGACGGCGGCGGCGCGCAGGCCTCGCGCGCTCATCCGGCCTTCGGTCTTGCCTCGCAGGGGTCCTGGCGACATGGGGCGGATGGTAGCGCCCCGCCCCCACCCGAACAGGTCCGGGAATCGTGCGGGGCCTCGGGGAGCGACAGGTATGGTCGCAGCCGCCCCCCGCTCCCCGAATCGGAACGGTGTTGCGAAAACGCAACACGGGCGCAAAAGCCGCGAGCGGCGGGGTCCGATGCTCTGTGCATGAACCCACCGGATCGAGATCGGCCCCGCCCCGTCGCCCATCCCGGCAGCGCGATCGCCGCGGCCCTTGGCGCTCCCTCGGCCGACAACTCGCCCCTGGCGGCGGACCACGCCTCCGACCGCTACGCGGTGGTGGCCCACGAACTGGCGAACCTGCTCGACGGGTCGCTGCGCTGGCTCTCGCTCGCGCAGCACCGGCTGGGCGCCGACCCCGCCGAGACCAGCCAGCGCGCGGTG
>JBQLZI010000300.1:0-2801 GCA_052168195.1 Phycisphaerales bacterium | reverse complement strand
CTCGTCGTGAACGATCAGCACGACATCCACCACGTTCGTGAGCGCGGGTACGTTGAAGCGCCGGCCCGCGTGAACGCGATCCTCAAGGGCATTGAGCCCACCGGGCTGTTCTACCGAGTGAAACCCAGGCACGCGCCGGAAGCGGCCATCCGCGCGGCGCACGATCCGGCGCTCGTTGACTACCTCAAGAAGGCGTGCGCCGAGGTGCCCGAAGGACGATCGGTCTACCCGTACGTCTTCCCGATCCGCAACCAGACCCGCCCGCCGAAGGACCGCGCGTACGCGGCCGGGTACTACTGCATCGACACGTTCACGCCGATGAACGCGAACGCGTACAAGGCCGCGGTGCGCGCGGTCGACTGCACGCTCACCGCCGCCGACGCGATCCTCGACGGGCAGCGCTTCGCCTATGCGCTCGTCCGCCCACCGGGGCATCACGCGGAACGGCGCGCCTTCGGTGGGTTCTGCTATTTCTGCAACGCCGCGATCGCCGCCGAGCGATTCAGCGCGCACGGCCGCGTCGCGATGCTCGATATCGACTACCACCACGGCAACGGGCAGCAGGACATCTTCTACACGCGCGCCGACGTCCTCACCGTCTCGATCCACGGGCATCCGAGTTTCGCGTACCCGTTCTTCACCGGCTTTGACGACGAAACCGGCGAGGGCGACGGCGCGGGATACAACCTCAACATCACGCTCCCCGAGACGATCGACGCGCGGCGGTACACCAAGGCGCTCGAGCAGGCCCTCGGGCGCATCCGGGAGTTCGAACCGGCCTTTCTTGTGGTGTCGCTGGGATTCGACACCGGCCGCGGCGATCCCACGGGTACATGGCCGCTCACACCCGAGGACTTTCGCACGAACGCGAAACGCATTGCGGCGCTCGGCACGCCCACGCTCATCGTGCAGGAGGGCGGGTACCGGACCACGACCCTCGGCGCCAACGCGCGCGCCTTCTTCACGGGGCTGACGGAGCCGACGTCATGACCTCCCGCGAAACGACGCTGACCTTCCGTCGCGACGTGCGTGCGGCGGACGAGCACGCCGTGCGCGACGTCGTCGAACGGACGGGCTTCTTCCGTGACGACGAGGTCGAGGTCGCCTGCGAACTGGTGCGCGAGCGGCTGAGCCGCAGCGCGTCGTCGGGCTACGAGTTCATCTTTGCTGATGACGCGCACGGCCGGATGCTCGGCTACGCGTGCTTCGGCCCCATCGCCTGCACCGTCGGCAGTTTCGATCTCTTCTGGATCGTCGTCGACCCGGCGGCGCAACGGGGCGGCCTGGGCGGCGCGCTGCTCGAACGGGTCGAGCGTGAGGTGGCGTCGCTGGGCGGGCGCACGCTGTACGCCGAGACGTCGTCGCTGCCGAAGTACGCGCCGACACGGGCCTTCTACGAGCGCCGCGGGTTCATGCTCGAAGCGCGGCTCCGTGACTTCTACCAGGTCGGCGACGACAAACTCGTGTACGGAAAGCCGGCGCCGCGCGATTGACGCGACGCCGACGGTGGATCGCAAGGATCAGTTCTCGTCGAGTTGCTTGAGCATCACTTCGACGGCCTTCTCGATCTGCGTGTCGCGGCCCTGCGCGGCGAGTTCCGGCGGGATCGCGACCTTGTGCGTCGGCTGGAGTTCGCTGTTCTCGAGGTACTCGCCGTCGGCGCCCTTCGTGCCGACCTGCGGGATGCCGAAGATCAGGTCGCCGGTGTGGAGGCGTTCCCACCACACGGCGGTCGCGGTGCCGGGCACGGGCATGCCGACCGTCTCGCCGATGCCGAGTTCCTTGTAGGCCCACGGGAAGAAGTGCGCGTCGGAATAGTTGCCCTCGCTCATGATCACGATCGACGGCTTGGTCCAGCGCGTCTGCGAATCGCCCTGGTAGCCGCGGGTGTTCGACGCGTCGTTGCGCGGGTAGAGGTCGACGTAGTTCTCTCCGGTGAGGAAGGTGACGAGGTCGTCGT
Organism: Phycisphaerales bacterium; assembly: GCA_052168195.1. Classification (GTDB taxonomy): domain Bacteria; phylum Planctomycetota; class Phycisphaerae; order Phycisphaerales; family UBA1924; genus JAHBXC01. Next base: position 841 of record JBQLZI010000300.1, on the reverse strand, counting down.
GGAGCCAGCCGCCGCCGTTGAACCGAGTGTCGACGATGAGGGCTTCCTTGTCGAAGTGGCGGCCGAGGACCTCCGAATAGAAGTCGCGGAAAGAGGCGTCGTTCATGCCGCGGATGTGCATGTAGCCCAGCCGCCCGTTGGAGAGTTGCTCCACGAGATCGCGGCGTGAGCGGACCCAGCGCTCGTACAGCAGGTTGCTCTCGGCGCCGGTGGAGAACGGCCGCACGACGACGTCGTGCGAATCCCCGTCACGCACGAGGGTCAGGCGAACGCGGTCGCCGCTCTTGCCGTCGAGGAGCGCGTAGTAGTTCGTCGAGTCATCCAGTTCGACGCCGTTGATGTGCGTGAGCACGTCGCCGGCTTCGACGTCGATCGATGCGCGGTCGAGCGGCCCGTTGTCGAGGATCTCCACGATGCGCATGCCGTCGCCGTTGTAGTCGCTGTCGAAGAACACCCCGAGAGCCGCGGTGTTCGCGTCGCCTTCTTCGCCGCCCGGGCGATAGCGGCCGCCGGTGTGAGAGGCGTTGAGTTCGCCGAGCAGTTCGGACAGCAGCACGGCGAAATCACGGTTGTTGGTGATGCCTTTGAGTTTGGGCTCGTACTGGTCGCGGTAGAACGCCCAGTCCACGCCGTGCATGTCCTTGCGGTAGAACTTCTGGAGGGTCTGGCGCCAGACGTGTTCGAGCAGGTGCTCGCGTTCGGCGTCGCCGTCGATGTTGAGGTCCGCTCGGAACCCGATGCTCTTGCGCTCGCCGGACGACGTGTCAATCTTCGAGAGCGAGCCGTTGGCGAGCAGGAAGATGGTCTTGCCGTCGTCGGTCATGCGCATCGACGCGCCGCC
>JBQLZI010000299.1:0-2810 GCA_052168195.1 Phycisphaerales bacterium | reverse complement strand
GTGCGCGACGACTTCACCTACACGATCACCGACGCGGACGGGGACCAGTCGAGCGCTGTGCAGCCGATCACGATCGGCGATGACGGGCCGGAAATCGGCTTCCCCGGCGACGACCCGGGCGACCCGGTCGCCGATACGGGTGAGGCGGCGCTCGACGAGGACGATCTCGCCGCCGGCGGCAGCGACCAGTCGGACGCCGTCAGCGTCACCAAGGCGATCGCGGTCGATTTCGGCGACGACGGTCCGGCCGCCAGCAACGCGCTGGTGCTTGAGATTCCGCCCGCGCTGACGGCCGCCGGCCTGACCTCCGGTGGGCAGCCGGTCAGTTTCGCGCTCTCCGCGGACGGGCTGACGATCACCGGGTCGGCGGGCGGCGAGGAGGTGCTGTCCATCAGCCTCTCGGGCGACCCAACCGCCGGCTACAGCTACACCGCGACCCTCTCCCAACCGCTCGATCATGGGGCCTCGGGGGAGGACTCCATCCAGAATCTGCCCTTCACGCTGGTCGCGACGGACGGCGACGGCACGGTCGCGCGCGCCGGGATCGAGGTCGACGTGGTCGACGACGTCCCCACGGCGACCGACGAGGCGGCGCTGGCGGTCGGTGAGGGCGCGAGCCTGACCGGCTACAACGTGCTGTCGAACGATGTGCTCGGCGCCGATGGCGCGACCCTGACCAGCTTCAGCTACGCCGATGCGAACGGCGCGCAGCAGACCGCGGCGGCGGGTTCGACCGTGACGACCGAGTACGGCCAACTGACCGTCAACGCCGACGGAACCTGGAGCTACACCGCGAACAACGGCCTGAACCATGGCGGCGGCGCCTTGGAGGACGGCTTCACCTACACGGTGACCGACGCCGACGGCGATCAGGCGACGGCGATGCAGGCGATCTCGATCACCGACGGCGGCCCGCAGGTCGGCTTCGGAACCCAGCCCTTCGGCCAGCCCGGCGGCGGCTCGCTGGACGAGGACGACCTGTCTTTCGCGCAAGGCGACGGCGAGGTCGGGACGGACGGATCCGGCGCGTCGGCCTTCACGCAGGCGATCAATGTCGATTTCGGCGGCGACGGGCCGGCGGCGAGCGACGCGGTCCAGTTCGAGATCCCGCAGGCGTTGATCGACGCGGGCCTCACCTCCGACGGCGACGCGCTGGGCTACAGCCTGTCGGGCGACGGGCTGACGCTCTCCGGCTCCGCCGGCGGCGATGTGATCTTCACCGCGACGATCAGCGGCGATCCTTCGGCCGGCTATTCCTACGCGTTCGATCTTGTCGGCAATCTCGACCACCCCGCGGGGGCGGGCGAGAACGCGATCACGGGGATTCCGCTCTCCGTCGTCGTCACCGACGCCGACGGCGACCAGGCGCGCGGCGAGCTGGGGATCGAGATCGTCGACGATGTCCCGCAGGCCGTCGATCAGCTCTCCGTCTCGACGGAGGAGGGCGGGGCGACCATCGGGTCCAGCAATGGCGGCGAGAACCTGTTCGCCAACGATGTCTTCGGAGCCGACGCAGACGGCGCGTCGATCACCGGCTTCACCTACACCGACGTCACCGGCCAAGAGCAGACGGCAACCCCAGGGACCACCGTCCAAACCCAGTACGGAACGCTGACGGTGCAGCCCTGGGGCGGGTGGAGCTACACCGCCAATGACGGCCTCGACCATTCCGGCGGGCAGCCGTTGCAGGACGGCTTCAGCTACACGATCCGCGACGCGGACGGCGACGAATCGACGGCCGCACAGCCGATCGCCATCACGGACGACGGGCCGAGCGTCGATGTCGGCGGCGGCCTGGGCGCCGGCGGCGATCAGTTCTCGGTCGACGAGGACGATCTGACGGCCGGCAGCGACGGCTCCGACACGACCAGCGTCACCGGGACGCTCACCATCGACGGCGGCTCCGACGGGCTGGCGAGCGTCGCGCTGCAGGTTCCGCAGGGCTTGATCGACGCGGGTCTGACGTCCGGCGGCGACGCGCTGAGCTACAGCGTCTCCGGCGACGGTCAGACCCTGACGGCGACCGCCGGCGGAGAGACGGTCTTCACCGTGCAGTTGAGCGAGACCGGCGGCGCCTACAGCGCGACCTTCACGCTCGCGGGGCAGATCGACCACCCGACCGCCGCGGGCGAGAACGCGGTGACCGGCCTGCCCTTCCAGGTCCAGGTGACGGACGCCGACGGCAGCACGGCGACCGCCGGCTTTACGGTCGATGTTGTGGACGACGTTCCGCAGGCGCTGAACGACGCGACCGTCTCGGTCGAGGAAGGGGCGGCGGCCGTCTCCGGCAACGTCATGAGCAATGACGTCGAGGGCGCCGACGGCGCGACGCTGACGAGCTTCGACTACACCGACGCGAACGGCCAGACCCAGACGGCGGCGGCGGGCGCGACGGTTACGACCGCGAACGGCTCGCTGACGGTCAATGCGGACGGTTCCTGGAGCTTCACGCCGCACGCCTCGGTGGACAACAGCCAGGGCGCCGTCGCCGACGGCTTCACCTACACAATCACCGACGAGGACGGCGATCAGTCGAGCGCCACCCAGGCGATCGAGATTACCGACAGCGACGGTCCGAATGCGGTCGACGACGGCCCGGACGCCGGCGACGGCGGGGCGAGCGTTGTCGAGGGGACGAACACGATCACCGGCAACGTCGTCGCCAACGACGACGCGGGCTCCGACGGCCCGGTGACGGTGCAGAGCTTCAGCTACACGGACGAGACCGGGGCGACCCAGACGGCGAGCGCCGGGTCGACGGTCGACACGCAGTACGGCCAGCTCACCGTCAACGCGGACGGCTCCTGGAC
>JBQLZI010000298.1:0-2836 GCA_052168195.1 Phycisphaerales bacterium | reverse complement strand
TCCCCGTGGGGGCGGCGCAGATCGAGGATTTTCAGGAAGCGCCGGCGCCGCAGACTCCCGCGGCGGCCGCCCCGCGTCGCGCGGCGAGCGTTGCCGAACCCATCGACGCGCGGGTGACCGCGCCGGCGGCGCTGGTGGACGCGGCCTCGATGACCACCGAGTTCGAGCCCGCGACGATCGCGCCGCTGCCCGCGGCGGCGGGCCTCCGCGACGCGCCGGCGATGCGTTCCGCGCCCGCGGTGTTCGGCGTGTCGGGGCAGCGCGAGGCCGACCGCGTGGTGTATCTGGTCGACGCGTCGGGGTCGATGGTGGCCGCGCTCCCCGCGGTGCTGGAGGAGGTCGCGCGGTCGATCGACGCGCTCGCGCCCGACCAGCGGTTCACGGTGGGCGTGTTCGGCGCGGGCGGCGTGCGGAGCCCGGAGTCGCTCGCGTCGCGCGGCGAGCGCCTGGTGCGCGCGACGGAATCGAACAAGGCGGCGATCCGGCGCTGGCTCAGCGCGATCGACGCGCAGGGCGCCGGGGACGCGCTGACCGCGCTGCGCTGGGGGCTGGAGCAGCGGCCGGATATCGTGTTCATCATGGCCAAGGGCATCACCGATCGCGGGCAGGCTCCCGACCAGCGCGAGGCGAGCGCCGAACGCTTCCTGCGTGAGGTGGAGCGGCTGAACCCCGCGGACGCGCGGGGCCTGCGCCCGGTGCGCATCCGCGCGATCGAGTTCTTCGATCCCGACGCGTCGCGTCTGCTCGAACGCCTGGGCGCGGCCCACGGCGCGTTCGGCGGCGAGCCGGCGTCGTCGGGGCACCGATTCATTTCCCGACGCGAGATGGGGCTGGAATGATCCGACACGCGGCTGTTGTGCTCGCACTCTTGGCGACTGTCGCGGCGGCGCAGCCGGGCGGCGCCGATCTGTCGTCGCTCGCGCCGGGGAACCGCATCGACGCCGCGCGCGAGCGTGTGCGCGACGAATCGCTCACGGGGGCGGAGCGGCTGGACGCGCTGCGTTCGCTGATCGACGCGCTCGATGCGCGGCTGAGCATGGAGGACGTGCCCGCCGAGACGAAGATGCGCGACGCGGTGGAACTGAGCGAATCGCTGCTGAGTTTCGCGTCGTGGCAGGGGCTGCAGACGACGGCGAGCGCGGGGATTCTTACGCCCGGGATGCGCCGGGAGACGACGACGCTCGCGGTCAAGGCGCTGGTCACGATGCGCGTGTTCGACGCGCTCGCCGAGCGTGATCGTGCGCCGGACGACGCGCTGCGTGCGCGCGCTGCGCTCGCGAAGGCCAGGGCGGGGATGATGCTGCACGCGTCGGCGGCCCCGCAACTTCAGCGCGAGGCGGGGCTGGAGGCGGCCGAATCGATCCGCGGGCTTCCCACGCTGCTCCGCGCGAGAGAGGCCTCGATCGACGGCGGGGCGGCTTCGGAGAACGCCGAGGCGGAGGCGCAGCGGCTCGTGCTGCTCGGGCTGCTCGCGCTCCAGTCCGGCCGGGCGGAGGAAGCGCGCGAACGGTTGCAGGCGGCGCGCGAGGTCGCGATGGCGAACCGCACGAAGGCGGAGGCCGCGTTGACGGCGGCGTTCGCGACGCGCGCGATCGACGGGCCGCGCCGCGCGTACGACGAACTGGCCTCGCTTGGGGATGATCCGGCGTTCGCGGAGATCGAACGGACCGATCCGCTGGTGCGCATCCTGCGCGCCGACGCGATGCGTCGCGTGGCGCTCGCGGACGCAGAGTTCGCGACGGGCGAGGATCTGGAACGGGCGGCGCGTGACGCGCGGGCGCCGTACCTCGCGCTCGCGGAGCAGGGCGTGGAGGGCATCGACACGCTTGCGCTGCGCGGGCTGCTGATGGACAAGGCGGCGATCAGCGGCGACGCGCTGCGCGCGCGGCTGGGTAATGACGCGAGCGACGGCGCGTTCGAGCGGCTGGCGGTCGCGTCGATCGGCGTGGACACAGACGCGCTGCGGTCGGCGGTTGAGGGGATCGGGCCCGATGACCGAGCGGCGGGCTTCCGCGCCGACGCGATGTGGCGTCTGGCGACGCTGCTGGTGCAGCGGCAGGGCGACGCCGAGGCGCAGCGCGAAGCGGCACAGACCGCGCTGCGGTTCGCCGACGAGTATCCGGATGATCCGCGCACCGGCTCGATGCTTTCGCTGGGCGCGTCGGCCGGGCAGCGGCATTCGGCGCTCGCGGGCGAGTCGCCCGCGTCGCTCGGGCTCTATGAGGATGCGCTGCGCGCGAACCTGGAGCATGTTGAGCGCACGGGCAAGCGTTCGGCGCGGGAGGATTCGCTGCGGTTCGAGTTCGGGCGCGTGCTTGCATTGCAGGGCGAGAACGATCGGGCCGCGGAGCAGTTGGCTCGGGTTGCGGAGGGCGATCTCGGTCTGCGTGCCGCGGAGTTGCTGCTCTCGCTGGCGCAGCGGTCGGGCGATGAGGCGCGGGTTTCGGAGGCGGCGGATCTTGTGCGCCGGCGGGCGCGGGGCGTGCTCGAACAGGGCGAGGATCAGGGCGCGCGGCGCGCGCTGGAACGCGCGGGCGCGGTCGGGCTCGCGGCGGACCTCCGGGCGGCGGTGGCGCGGGGCGACGCCGACGCGGCTTCATCAGCGGCGACGGGCATCGTGGAGTCCGACGCGCCGGGCGGCGAGTCGGTCGTGCGCGACGAAGCCGTTTCGATCGTGGAGCAACTCGCGGCGCTCGAACGCGAGCGCGGGGATCTGAACGAGACGAAGCGTTCGATGGCGCGGGTGGCGGTCGCGATCGCGGCGCCGCTGGCTGACGCCGAAGGCGCGCTGGACGGGGATCGCGTGCTGCTGGCGCGGGCGCGGCGGCAGACGGGC
>JBQLZI010000297.1:0-2838 GCA_052168195.1 Phycisphaerales bacterium | reverse complement strand
CCGGTGACGCGTGCGCGGACGCCGCGGGCGTAGTTCTCGCGCCAGACGTCGCTGCGTCCGGTGATGATGCCGGTGAGGCAGCAGCGGGTGACGGCCATGAGCGCGACGAGGCCGAAGAGGCCGGCGTCGGTCTTGGGGAGGAGGGCCATCGAGAGGACGGCGAGGACGCAGACGAGTTGGAGGGTGTTGACGAAGCGGACGCGGTCTTTGCCGCGGATGGCGCGGGCCCAGACCATGGAGGTGAGGTTGGCCATCAGGGGGATGGCGGTGATGGTGGCGACGACCCAGGGCGGGGCGTTGTAGACGGACTGGGCGATGACGCCGAGGACGCCGGCCTCGGCGCAGGGGATGAGCATGGGGAAGAAGCCGGCGCCGAGGAGTTCCCAGCGGTAGGCGGCCCTGCTCATGCGCGGGAGGGTTGAGGGGCGGAAGGATCCGAGGGTTGACCGCAGGATGCCGCCGATGGAGGCCATGGGGGCAAGGGTAGCGCGGGGGCGGGGAGCGCTGAAAAAAGAAAGAAGGCCCGACGCCTGTGAGCATCGGGCCTCCTCCGTTCGCTGCCTCGCGCGCGTCGTGGGACGGCGCGGTGGTGTGTCGCGGGGCGCGAGTGCGCTCGCTCCCCCTCACGCCTCTAAGAAGCGCAAACCGTTCCGAAATTGGAAAGGACGATGTTCAAATCCTCAAAATTCACGATCCCGTCGCCGTTGACGTCGCCGGGCAAATCGGTGCCGATCGATCCGAAATCGGAGACAACCGCGTTGAGGTCGGCGAAGTTGACGATGTTGTCGCCGTTGGTGTCTCCCGGGCACTCGGGGAGGGGCGGGATGCCCCGGGCGAAGCCGCGGCGGAGGTTGAGCCCGAGTGTGACAAAGCGGGGCGGGGCGAGGTCGCAATCGGGGAGGAAGCCGACGACCTGGGCCTGCAGGTTCACCTGCGTGGGCGACACGCTGACGAGGTCGAGCCCGACGATCTGGACGGGGATGCTCTCGGGGGACTGGGGCGGCGACTTGCTGCAGGGCGAGTCGAACGCGGCGCCCTCGATCTGGACGTAGATGTCGAAGAAGGAATCGACGGGCTCGGGGGTGGCGAGTTTGTCGATCGCGAGCATGCCCTTGCCGAAGGGGAAGAAGTTCTCGAAGCCGAAGGGCTCTCCAGGGAAGGGCATGAAGTCGGCGTCGGAGAAGAGCACGGGCGGGCCGTCGGGGTTGGGCGTGAGGGTGATGGGCACGCTCCACTGGACGACCGGCTCGGGGCAGGGGAGTTGTGGCGGGAGTTGCGCGGTGTACTCGAAGCGGGTCCAGAACTCGCTGACGGGGACGACGCGGAGTTGCGCGGGGAGCGGCTGATCGCAGAAGAGCATCGGGAGTTGCGGCGGCGCGATCGCGTCGAGCAGGAACTCGTTGCCCGGGACGGGGTGGGCGAGCCACGTCATGCGGTCGGCGCCGGGGGGGATGGGCAGCACGGGGGCGACGGCGCCCGACTCGCCGTCGTCGCACGCGAAGGCGGGCGGGACGGAGTCGTCGATGATCGCTGCGCCGCCGGCGCAGGCGTCGAGTTGCGTGCCGTCGGAGAAGAAGCCCTCGAGGACGGCGACCTGTTCGCAGCCGGAGCCGCCCGAGCACATGCCCCAGCCGCGGCTGACGACGGTGACCTCGATGGATTCGCCAGGCGCGAGCGCGACGGACGACACGATCTCGGGGATCGCCGGGTCGGCGGGGTTGGGCGGCAGCGGGAGGCAGACGCCGGGAGGAAGGTCGGTGGAGAAGGCGAGGGGGAAGTTGTCGCCCTGCACGGGCGCGGCGATGGAGTAGACGAAGAAGGGCTCGGAGCCGGGGTCGCCCAACGACTCGATGGTGGGCTGGCCCGCGCTGCTGCGGTTGCGCACGATGAAGTCGCCGGTGTAGGAGTGGACCGGATCGTTGTTGGTGAGCCGGTACGTGTTGAGCATGTTGTCGCCGGCGGCGGTGGGCGCGCTGGGGAAGGTGAGCAGTTCGACGTCGAGGCGCGGCAGGGACGGGTCGTTCGGCGAGGGGTCGACGATCGCGAGGCAGGAGTCGCCGCCGTTCGAGAACGCCTGACCGTTGGTGAGCACGACGCGCGCGCTGCCCTGGACGATGTAGATGCCGGTGGGGATGGAGGGTTGGACGAGGCGGAGCGCGCCGACAGTGACGCCGAACGTCGTGCCGACGGGCGGGCCGTTCAGGGTGGTTGATCCGGTGGCGACGAGTTGACCGGTCGCCTGCGAGCGCAGCGAGGCGGTGAACTCGACGCGCGCGACGGGCGCGCAGTTGGAGGTCTGGATCTGCGCGCTGAACCAGATGGGGATGGTGAGCCCGGTGTAAGGACCGATGATGGAGCGCTGGTGCTGTTTGAAGATGGCGGTGGAGGCGATGCAGGGCGGGTTGGGCGCGGGGCCTTGGACGCCGCCGCCGGTGCCGCCGCAGGCGAGGGCGGGCGGGGCGAGGAGGAAGGGCGCGCAGAGCGCGACGGCCGCCCGGAGAAGGGTGCGGAGGGGTGCGCGGGTCATGGCTGTCCTCGTTCCTTGGAAAGCGGAGTGGTCGCTCGAACACATCAGTGTGCCGCGAAACGGACGGTTCCGGTCCCGAGAAAAACCCCGAAAGTCGGTGTGGATCGGGGTTTGTGGCTCGTGAGGGCCATGGGAAAACCCCCGGGGTCGGCTTTCGACGGCCCCGGGGGCTGCGGAGGTCTGCGCGCGGCCGTGCGTTGTGGCCGGCGCGCGTCTGGGAATCGTGCCGCGAGGGAACGCGGCCGAAGGGAACTGAGCGCGATCAGGGGCAGTTCGTGCCGAAGGCGGAGAGCACGAGGTTGAGGTCGGCG
>JBQLZI010000296.1:0-2877 GCA_052168195.1 Phycisphaerales bacterium | reverse complement strand
CGCGCGGTTCCGCAGGCGGAGCGAGGTGATCGGCGGCGCCATCGGGAAGGGCGCGGACGCGGCGCTGACGCTGCGTCGGAAGCGGCGCACGCGGCCGCGCGGGGTCAATCCTCGATAGGCGGCGGCGCGGGCTTGCGCCCCGAGAGTTTGCGCACGCCGCGGATCGCCTTGCGGCGGGCGTACTCGGTCTTCCCCACCGCGCGGCTGACGGCGAGTTTCAGGCCCGGCGCGGCGGTCGAGGCGCCGGTCGGCTCGTAGCCCATCGCGCGCATGTCGTCGGCCAGCGCGTGCTCGATGAGCGCGATCTGACTTGTGGTGAGGTCGGAGCGCCATTTGTCGATGCTCCCAGTGAACACGGGCTTGAGCGTGTTCTGCATCCAGTCCTTGGAGTTGGGGTTGAAGCCCTTCTTCTGGCGCTTGTGGGGCTCGAGCATCTCGGGGCGCATGTCGAGGTCGAGGAAGGCGCAGAGCGAGCGCACGGTGGGCTCGAGATCGGTGACGAGGTCTTCGTAGCGCAGCAGGTGGTAGCGCGAGGGGCCGAGGCGGTCTGCGTGGTCGCGGTGCATGTCGGCGGCCTCCTTCCAGCGCGGGATCTCCGTGCCCAGCGCGCCCGCGGTGAAGCCGGCGCGGACGCGTGAGAGCATCACAGCCCGCGGATCGCGGAGCAGGTGCACGAACTTCGCGTGGGGGAAGGACTCCGAGAGCCGCCCGACCAGCGGCGTGTGCGCGGGCGATTTCTCGCCGGCGCGGGGGCGGTTCTCGCGGTCGGCGAACGCGGTGAGGACCGCGAGAAAGACGCCGTCCCACGTGCGCGGCGCCGCGTGCGCGAGTTCGCGGAAGCGGGCCTCGTCGAACGCGACGCCCTTGCGACGCTGGTCTTCCACGACGACGTCGAGCGCCTTGGCGAACGCCGACGCGTTCGTCAGGTCGCGGAGCCCCGGCGTGTATGCGGGGAACTTCGAGGCGAACTTGGTTTCGGGCGGGATCGCGACGTCGGGGTGGGAGAGGATGACGGACTGGAGGAAAGTGGTTCCGGACCGGCCGCATCCGACGATGAAGAACAGGGTGCTCGCGACCTGCTCGAGGCGTTCGGCAAGGTTTTTGCTCTCGGTGTTGGGCATAGGCGACGTAGGTTGTACCTGATTCAACCCGCCGGACAAGTTCTCCAGCCCGACGAGTGTGTGATGACGAGCGGACCCGGGACGACAGCGGACTATTCGCGGCGGTTCTTCGCGGGTCAGCGCGGGGGCTCCGACCGCTCTGCGCAGCGTGTGGTGGGGCTTGTCATGGACCTGATCGCGCCGACGAGCGTGGTCGACGTGGGCTGCGGCGTGGGGGCGTGGCTGGCCGCGTTCCAGGCGGCGGGCGTGGAAGACGTCGTCGGCGTCGACGGCGATTATGTGCCGACCGACATGCTGCAGGTCGATCGCAGCCGGTTCATTCCGGCCAACCTTCAGAAACCGCTGGATATCCGCCGGACGTTCGACCTCGCGATGTCGCTTGAGGTGGCCGAGCACCTCCCCGACACGGTCGCGGACGACTTCGTCGCGACGCTGTGCGGGCTCGCGCCGGTCGTGCTGTTCTCCGCGGCCACGCCCCTGCAGGGCGGCACCGGGCACGTGAACGAGCGGCCGCAGTCGTACTGGGCGGAGCGCTTCGCGCGGCACGGGTTCCGCGCCGTCGACGCGCTCAGGCCGGAGATCTGGAACGACCCCGATGTGAAGTTCTGGTACAGGCAGAACGCGATGGTGTACGCGTCGGAGCGGGCGCTCCAGGCGAACGGGCGGCTGCGCGAGATCGCGGCGCGCACCGACGAGCGGATGCTCGACATCGTGCACCCGGAGTTGCTCGGGCACCGCAACGCCAGGCCGGAGATCACCATGCGATCGTTCCTGCCTCAGTGGACGCGCCGCAAGGCCGCGGCCGTGAAGCGCGCGGTCCGCGGTCAGCGCGGCAAGGCGTAGCCCAGTTCGCCGAGCGGGAGGCCGGTGAGGCCTTCGAGATGGGCGTTGCTCGCGCGGAAGCGGTCGCCGATTTCGTCGCGGATGATCGTGCGGAGCCGATTGGACGAGCGCCTGCGGATCGGTCCGGGCACGGCCCGGTCGAGCCTCTCGAACCCGTGGACGAGGGCGCGGCTGAGGCGGATGGAATCGACGAGCGCGCCCGGGTTGTTGGAGTCATACACGAGGAATCGGTTGACCTGGCGCTTCACCGCGATGGTCGCGCCCGACATACCGGTGTTGCGCCCATCGGTGGGGATCTCGGCGGGAATCCTCGCGCCCGCGAACCCGACGATGGAGCGCGCGGTCGCGGCGGGGTCGCGTCGGAGTTGCTCGAAGGCGAAAACGTGGACCTTGTCTGCGCCGAAGAGCGCGTGGTAGTGCGCGACGAGGCGGTCGTATTCGAGGTACTCCCAGCGGAAACGCGGGAGTCTGGCCTGCCCCATCTTGGGCGAGCGAAGGTAGCGCTTCAGGGACTGGGGGCCGCCCGCGCGAACGTACTGCCCGTAGGACGAGAGGGTCATCGACTCCTGCTCGCGCACCATGAGGAGCACGTGCGCCTCGGGGAAGGTCTGGTGGAGTCGATCGGCGATCAGGGCGCTGTCGTAGCCGCCGGAGTGCGGGTTGCCGCTGAGGCGTTCGGCGGTCAGGACCGGGATGGCCCCGCGCTCGCGGGTCTGCTCGATTCCGGCACGGAAGCATTCGCGGGTCGCGTCGGCGTCGAACGAGAGGGCGGCGGGGAGGACAAAGGCGTCGATGAGGTCGTCGCGGGAGGCGGGGCGGTGGAAGCCGCAGTCGGCGTCGCGGAAGATGACCTGCTGAAGCCAGGTCGTGCCTGTCTTGTGGTAGCCCAGGTGGATAAGGAGAGGAATCGGAG
>JBQLZI010000295.1:0-2887 GCA_052168195.1 Phycisphaerales bacterium | reverse complement strand
AGCCCTTCTCACAGCCCTCGCCGCCGCCCTCGCCCTCGCCGCGATGCCCCTCTCGGGTTGCAAACCGGAGCGATCGGGCGTCACCACCGATCCCGCCGAGTCCGCGCCGGCGAAGGACGACCTCCAGCCGGCCCCGGCCGCCGAGGAGGGAGCGTCGAGCGCCGCGCCCGCGATCAACGCCACGCAGGGCGGCTCAGAGGTCGATCCCGACGCCGCCACCTTCACCGTCGCGGGGTTGGACTTCCGCCGCCCGGACGGCTGGACGCTCGCGACGCCCGGCCCCATGCGCGCCGCCGAACTCGTGAACGCCGGCGTCCCCGAGGGCGCGATCGTCTTCACCCACTTCGGGCCCCGCGGCGCCGGCGCCGTCGCCGACCACCTCACCCGCTGGGCGAGGCAAGTCCAGAGCGACACCGGCGAGCCGACCCTCCCGACCGTGACCGAGATGACCTCCGAGGTCGGCGGCGTGACACGCGAGATCACCTTCGCACGCTACGAAGGGACGTACATGTCCGGACCGCCCGGACAGACGCCCACGCCCATGCCCGGCACGCTGTTCCTCGGCGCCATCGTCGAGGGAGGCCCGCAGGGAACTGTCTACATGCGCGCGTTCGGCCCCGCCGAGCAGATGCGCCCGCACGTCGACGCGGTCGTCGCGATGCTCCTCGCCGAGCCTCAGCCGTGAGCGACGCCCCGGATCGCTACGACCTCTACGAAGCCGCAGCGCAATCCCCCGAGCAGGAAGCGAAGTTCCTCCGCGCCGTGCACGGCAAGGGCCCCCGCGTCCTGGGCGAAGACTTCTGCGGCAGCGGCGCCATCTGCCGGGCCTGGCTCGACCTTGATCCCCACGCGCGCACCGTCTGCGTGGATATGGACGATGACGCGATCCGTGCGCTCCGCGCGCGTTCCAACCCCGAGCACCTCGAGCGCATGACGATCGTCCGCGCCGACGTCCGCGACGCGACCGATCCCGTCGACGTGCTCTGCGCGCTCAACTTCCCGGTCGGCTACTGGCACGAGCGCGCCGATATGGTCGACTATCTCGCCCACGCGCGATCCCGGCTCACCTCCGGGGGCGTCTTCGTTTGCGATATCTACGGCGGCGCCAACGCGTTCATCTGCGGCGAATCGGACGAGGAACTCCGCGGCGGCGTCCGCTACACCTGGGAGCAGCGCGACGCCGACCCCCTCACCGGCCGCGTCCTGAACGCGATGCACTTCACCCTGCCCGACGGCCGCGAGGTCCGCGACGCCTTCACCTACGACTGGCGCCTCTGGTCTGTCCCCGAACTCCGCGACGCGATGGCCGACGCCGGGTTCGCGACCTCCGAGGTCTACGACCGCCTCGGAGACGCCATCGACGCCGACGGCAACCTGCTGGTCCGCCCCGTCCGCGGCGACGAACTCGACGACACCTTCGTCGTGTACCTTGCTGCGCGGCTGTCGTGATGCACTCCCTCGCGTTGACATTCCTCGACCCGCTCGCCGGCGCGCTGGCCGCGGGCCTCGCCGTCCCCGCGCTGCTGCTGCTCTACTTTCTCAAACTCCGCCGCCGGCCCGTCCGGGTCACCGCGTCGTTCCTCTGGCAGCGCGCCGCCGAGGATCTTCAGGTCAACACGCCGTTCCGCTGGCTGCGCGTCTCGCTCGTGCTGCTCCTGCAATTGCTCGCGCTGCTGCTTCTCTGCGCCGCCATCGCCCGGCCCGCGCTCTCCGATCTTCCGCCCGCGACCGGCCGCGTCGTCGTCCTGCTCGACGCCAGCGCGTCGATGCGCGCAACCGACGCCGACGGCGCGTCGCGCTTCGACGCCGCGAAGCGGGAGATCGCGGAGTTTCTCGGCACGCTCGACGTCGGCGCCGGACGAAACGACGAGCGCTCGGAGGTCATGCTCATCGCCTTCGCGCACGAGCCCCGCGTCCTCGCGAACTTCACGACGGACCGCGGCGAACTCGCCGCCGCGCTCGACCGCGCCGGGCCGACCGACCAGCCGGGCGACCTCGAAGCCGCGCTCGCGGTGGTCGACGCCTTCGCCGCGCAGTCCGCCGGCGACGAGGAAGGCCTTGCGCCCACGCTCGTCGTCGTCAGCGACGGGCAGGACGCGCTCGCCCGCGACACGCTTGCCGTTTCCGCGCAGGAGATCCGGTACGTCCGCGTCGGCCCGCCGGAATCCGGCGACAAGCAGAACGCGGGCGTCGCGCTGCTCAGCGCCCGCCGCGACGACGCCGACCCCGCGACCCTGCGCATCTTCGCGCGCGTCGTGAACGCCTCGTCGCAGCCTATCGAGGTCGCGCCGGTGCTCGAGATCGATGCCGCCGCGCGCCGCGCCGAGCGCATTACCATCCCCGGCGCGTCGGGCGCATCGCCCGGGGAGCGCACCATCACGCTCGAAACGCCCGCGCCGGGGCGCGCGCTGGTCACGCTGCGCCTGCCCATCGCGGACGCCCTCGCGAGCGACAACGCCGCGTCGGTGCTTGTCGACGCTCCGGGCGGCGTGGACGTGATCCTCGTCGCGCCGACCGGCTCGGTCCCCGGCAGGGCCGCGCCCGACGTGTTCCTGCGCGAAGCGATCGAAGCCCTCGAGCCGCGCTCCCTGCGCGTCATGACCCTCGGCCAGCACGACGACGCGCTCGCGTCCGGCGCGCCCCTCGACGCCGACCTGCTCATCTACGACCGCGTCGCGCCGACCGCACTCCCGCCGGTCCCGTCGCTCTCCATCGGCGCGGCGCCGTCCATCGAAGGCCTGCGGCTCCGCGATCCAGACGGCGAGCCGCGCGCCACGCGCTTCCTCACATGGCGACGCACCGACCCGCTGCTCAGGGCCGTCTCGCTTGCGGAAACCCTCGTCGCGCGCCCCCGCGTGATGACGCTCCCCGAGGTCGGCGCCGGCGG
>JBQLZI010000294.1:0-2904 GCA_052168195.1 Phycisphaerales bacterium | reverse complement strand
GCTGGACCTTCGAGAAGTTCCCCGAGGCCGACGAGACCCTCACCACCCAGATGAAATCCGTCGGCGAGGCGATGGCCATCGGGCGCACTTTCAAGGAAGCCCTCCAGAAAGCCATCCGCTCGATGGAGGTCAAACGCTTCGGGCTCGGGCTCGACCGCAACGACCAGTGGTTCATGACGCGCATCACCAGGCCCGACGATCGCGACAAGATCCGCAACTCCGACGGCGAGCCCATGCAGTGGCCCATCGCCGAGGAGAAACTCACCCGCAAACTCAGCATCCCCTCGCAGGGCCGGCTCTACTACGTCCGCTACGCCTTCAAGATGGGCTGGACGCTCGAGCGCATCCACGACCTGACCAACATCGACCCGTGGTTCCTCGACCAGATCCGCCAACTCGTGCACTTCGAGGACACGCTCGCCCAGCGCGAAACGCTCGAGGACGTCCCCGCCGACGTGCTCTTCGAGGCCAAGCGCCTCGGCTACTCCGACGCGCAACTCGCCAACCTCTTCTTCCACAAGATCAGCAGTGACACGATCCTCAAGGTGCGCGCGCGCCGCGAATCCCTGGGCGTCACGCCCGTCTACAAACTCGTCGACACCTGCGCCGCCGAATTCGAGGCCGCCACGCCGTACTTCTACTCGACGTACGAGAAGGGCCGCCTCCACGTCGACGAGAAGGGGAACGTCACGCAGGTCCCAGCGGAAGACGAGATCCGCATCACCGACAAGGAAAAGGTCATCATCCTCGGCGGCGGGCCGAACCGCATCGGGCAGGGCATCGAGTTCGACTATTGCTGCGTGCACGCCGCGTTCGCTTCGCGAGAACTCGGCTTCGAGTCGGTGATGATCAACTCGAACCCCGAGACCGTCTCCACCGACTACGACACCAGCGACCTGCTCTTCTTCGAGCCGCTGACGCTCGAAGACGTGCTCAACGTCGTCGAGCGGCTCAACGGCGGCAAGGGCAAGGCCGCGACCGGCGCCGAGGGCCCGGTGAAGGGCGTCATCGTGCAGTTCGGCGGGCAGACGCCCCTCAACCTGGCCCACGGGCTGGTGAAGGCCGGCGCGCCGCTCATCGGCACCTCGCTCAACTCCATCGACCTCGCCGAAGACCGCAAACGCTTCGACGCCCTGCTCGACAAACTGTCGCTCGAACGCCCCGCGTCGGGCATCGCCTACGCGCTCGACGAAGCCGCCGAGATCGCCGGGCGCATCGGCTACCCCGTCCTCGTGCGCCCCTCGTACGTGCTCGGCGGGCGCGGCATGGAAATCTGCTCGGACGAGCGCGCCCTGCGCTCGTACATGCAGCGCGCCGTCGACGTCTCCGACCTCGCGGACGCGCCGGTGCTGATCGACAAGTTCCTCGACGGCGCCACCGAAGTCGACGTCGACGTCGTCGCCGACTTCGACCCGTCGGGCGCCGCGAACCCCGACGCGCAGGCGCTCGTCTGCGGCGTGATGGAGCACATCGAGCACGCCGGCGTCCACTCGGGCGACTCCACCTGCGTGGTGCCCTCCTTCGACCTGCACCGCTCGACCGTGAAGCGCATCCGCGAGATCAGCCGCGCGCTCGCGAAGGAACTCCGCGTCTGCGGCCTCATGAACGTGCAGATGGCGGTGAAAGACGACGAGATCTACCTGCTCGAGGTCAACCCCCGCGCCTCGCGCACCGCGCCCTTCGTGAGCAAGGCCAAGGGCGTGTCGTGGCCTTCGATGGCCGCGAAAGCGATGCTCGGCCACTCGCTCGCGTCGCAGGGCGCCCGCGAACTGCCCGACACCGGCTACTTCTCCGTCAAGGAGCCCGTCTTCCCCTTCGCGAAATTCCCCGGCGTCGACGTCGTGCTCGGCCCCGAGATGCGCTCGACGGGCGAGGTCATGGGCATCGACCGCTCGCTGCCCATCGCGTTCGCCAAGGCGCAGATGGCCGCCGGCGTGCACCTGCCGATCAAAGGCAGCGTCTTCCTCTCGGTCCGCGAAGAGGACAAGCCCCACATCGTTGAGGTCGCGCGCTCGCTGCGCTCGATGGGCTTCGGCGTGTACACCACGGGCGGCACGGCGCAGTTCCTCAGGGAGCACTCGGTGAAGGTCGAGACCCTCAAGAAGATCGCCGAGGGTGCGCGACCCAACGTGCTCGACCTGCTCAAGAGCGGGGAGATCCACCTGGTCATCAACACGCCCACGCGCACGGGCTGGAACACCGACGAAGGCAAGATCCGCGCGACCGCGACCCGCCTGGGCGTGCCGATGATCACGACGGCGAGCGGCGCGAAGGCCGCGGTGCGCGCGATCGAGGCGCTCCGCGCCGGCGACTGGCAGGTCGCCGCGCTCCAAGACTACGCCGACCAGACCGCGGCCGCGAACGGCGCGGCGACCGTCGGCGTGTGAGCGAGATTACAACTCCTGCCCGTACGCCGCGAGCACGGTGTTCAGGTCGCCGAAGTTCACCGCGCCGTCGCAGTTCACGTCGGCGTCCACGCCCTCGCCGCTCTGCCCGAACGCCGCGAGCACCGCGTTGAGGTCGGCGAAGTTCACGAGTCGGTCGCCGTTCGCGTCGCCTCGGCACGCGGCCCGCAGGTCAGCGCCGGCGGCGTCGGCGAGCCACCCCGCGACCGTCCGCGTCAGGTTCGTCGCGAACTCGTAATCGATGTAGTCCGCGGTGTCCACGCTGTCGCACGGCTGGTGGTAGCAGCCGAACTGAAAGTAGTTCTGCTCCACGAAGCAGACCGCGGGGATGCCCATCTGCATGAACGGCGCGTGGTCGCTGAACGTCGCCGCGCCGCCGTAGACGATGCTCTGCCCGTTGCCGAACTGCTGCCCCGCGGCGATGAGTTCGTTCCGCAGCGAGAGCCCCGCGCCGTTGTCGCCGTAGATCACCTCGGTGTTGTTGCCCACATCGTGCGCG
>JBQLZI010000293.1:0-2951 GCA_052168195.1 Phycisphaerales bacterium | reverse complement strand
CTACCCCCACCCCGACGCCGACTGAACCGGCCCGACGATTCGACCTTCCTGCATCCCGGCGCTCCGCTCGCGGGTACCCTACAGCCCCCGAGCGGAGCGTCTTTGCATGCAGAACACCTCTCCCACCAGCGACGCGGTCCTCATCGAGGACATCACCAAACGCTTCGGCGCGAAGACCGCCGTCGACAGCCTCGACCTGCGCATCCCCGAAGGATCGCTGTGCGGGTTCCTCGGCCCCAACGGCGCCGGGAAGACCACCACGATCCGCATGATCATGGCCATCATCTTTCCCGACCAGGGAAAGCTCTCGGTGCTCGGACGCAAGTCCGCCGTCGAGAGCAAGGACCGCATCGGCTATCTCCCCGAGGAACGCGGCGTGTACCGCACCATGCGTGTCGGCGACTTCCTCTCCTACATGGCCCGACTCAAGGGCGCCGACGGCCAGGGGCTCGACAAGCGCATCGACGAGTGGCTCGAACGCGTCGCCCTCCCCGACGTGCGCAAGAAACGCTGCCAGGAACTCTCCAAGGGCATGCAGCAGAAGGTCCAGTTCGTCGCGACCATCATCCACAATCCGGACCTCATCATCCTCGACGAGCCCTTCAGCGGCCTCGACCCGGTCAACGCGCGCCTGCTCCGCGAACTCGTGAAGGAACTCCACGACGCCGGCAAGACCATCGTCTTCTCCACGCACGTGCTTCCCGCGGCCGAGCAGATCTGCCAGCGCGTCTTCATGATCAACCGCGGGCGCAAGGTGCTCGACGGCACGGTCGAAGAGATCCGCGCCGAGCACGACCCCCGGACCCTTGTCGTCGAGCCGGTGGCGCCGTCCGACGCCGACCCCTCGGTGTACGAGCGCGTGCAGGGAGTTCGCTCGGCGACCCGGGGCGTGGTCGGCACGGTCCCGTTTGTCGAGATCCATCTGAACGAGAGCGCCGACGCCCAGCAGGCCCTGCGCGCCGTCGCCGCCGTCGCGCCCGCGCGCCGCGTGGAACTGCGCACCGCCACCTTGGAAGACGTGTTCGTCTCGCTCGTGAACACCGGAGACAGCGAGGACGACCTGCGTCGCTCGCTGCGCGCCGATGACGCCGCCGCCGCCGCAGAACTGGAGCCCACCCGTGCGTAGCCCCATGCGCAAAGTGCTCGACGTCGCCGTCCGCGAGTACCGCTCGACGACGCTGACCAAGGCGTTCCTCTTCGGCGTCGTGCTGTTCCCGCTGATCGTGTACGCGATCATCGCGGTCGCTGCGCCGCTCTTCGACAGCCCGGAGAAACGGCTCGAAGGCGCCGTCGCGGTGCTCGACCGCACGACCGAAGAACGCCCGATCGAGGAGGCGATCCGCGCCTCGTTCAACCCCGAGCGCATGCAGGCGGAGTTCGACGCCCGGATCGCGGCAATCGAAGCCGAGATCGACAAGCGCATCACGCTCACCCCCGAGCAGCGCGCCATCGCGATTTCCCAGATGAAGCGCCGCCTGCCGGGCGGGCCCACCGACGTCGACGTGCGTCGCCTCGAGGCCGCCGACAACCTCGAGCCGGCCAAGCAGGAAGTGCGCGAGGGCGCGCTGCTCGCCGTCGTCGACGTCGGCCCCGAAGCGCTCGACGCGAGCGGGCAGTACTCGATCTTCACGCCGCCCGACCTTGCGTCGGAACTCTCCTCGAAACTCCGCCGCGAGGTCGAACGCGCCATCGTCGACACGCGTCTGCGCACCGCGGACTACGACCCACAGACCGTGCGCTCGCTGCTCGCTTCGCCCAGCGCAAACCAGGTGACCATCACCGAAGAAGGCGAAACGGAGAAGAGCGCGGAGTTCGCGCAGTTCATCGTGCCCGCCGCGTTCATGATGCTGCTCTGGATCGCTTCGTTCAGCGGCGGCCAGTACCTGCTGACCACGACCATCGAGGAAAAATCCAGCCGCGTCATGGAGGTGCTGCTCTCGGCGGTCTCCCCGATGCAGTTGATGACCGGCAAGATCCTCGGCCAACTCGCCGTGGGCGTGACGATCATCGCCATCTACGTGGGGCTGGGCCTGCTCGCCGCCGACCGCTTCGGGTTCCTCTCGCTCGTCCCGATCGAGAAGATCGGCTGGCTCGCGGTCTACTTCCTCATGGCCTTCTTCCTGATCGGCGCCATGATGGCCGCCATCGGCTCTGCCGTGAACGAGATGCGCGAGGCCCAGTCGTTCATGAGCGTCATCATGATCATGTTCATGATCCCGATGTTCCTGTTCGTCCCCATCATCGAGGGCCCGAACAGCACGTTCGCGACCGTCGCGTCGTTCATCCCCCCGCTTACGCCGTTCGTCATGATCCTGCGGCTCGGGCAGACCACCGAAGCGATCCCCGCGTGGCAGATCGGGCTCTCGATGGTCGTCGGGTTCGCGGCGGTGTTCGGGTCGATCTGGGCCGCGGCCAAGATCTTCCGCGTCGGCGTGCTGATGTACGGCAAGCCCCCGACGCCCGCGACGCTCATCAAGTGGATCCGGTACGCGTAATCAATCCGCGTCGGCGCTGACGGCGCCTCGCATCGCGAGCCGATACCTTCCCGAGCATGACCCTGCTCGACGCGATCATCCTCGGCCTCGTGGAAGGCATCACCGAGTACCTCCCCGTGTCCTCCACGGGGCACCTCATCCTCACGAGCGCGCTGCTAGGGCTCGACACGCCCGACCAGAAGGCCGCGATCGACACGTTCAACATCGCGATCCAGGGCGGCGCGATCCTCGCCGTCCTCGGGCTCTATTTCCCGCGCGTGATCCAGATGCTCAAGGGGCTGATTGGCAAGGACCCCGTCGGACGCAAACTGCTCATCAACCTGTTCATCGCGTTCCTGCCGGCCGCGGTCCTCGGCGTGCTGCTCAACGACCTGATCGAGGCCCACCTGTTCCGGCCCGTGCCCGTGCTCCTCGCGCTGTTTCTCGGCGGCATATGGATGATCTGGCTGGGCAAGG
>JBQLZI010000292.1:0-2989 GCA_052168195.1 Phycisphaerales bacterium | reverse complement strand
CCCACCCATGACCACCGCGCCGACCCGTTCCTACATCACCACGCCGATCTACTACGTGAACGACCGCCCGCACATCGGGCACGTCTATTCCACGCTGCTGGGCGACGTGCTGGCCCGCTTCCACCGCCTCGAGGGCCGCCGGGTCTTCTTCCTCACCGGCACCGACGAGCACGCCGACAAGGTCGTCGAATCGGCGGAGCGGCATGGGATGACCCCCATCCAGTGGGCCGACCGCAACGCCGCCGCCTTCGAGGCCGCCTTCCGCGAGATGGGCTTCTCCAACGACGACTTCATCCGCACGACCGAGCGGCGGCACATCGAGAAGGTCGAGGGGTACATCGCCCGCCTGAAGGACGCCGGCGACGTCTACCTGGGCGACTACGAGGGCTGGTGGGACGCCTCGCAGGAGGAGTACGTCACGGAGTCGACCGCCCGCGAGCACGACTTCAAGAGCCCCGTCACCGGGCGCGAACTCGTGAAGCGCCGCGAGCAGAACTACTTCTTCCGGCTCAGCAAGTACGCCGATCGCCTCCAGAAGCACATCGAGACCCACCCCGAGTTCATCCAGCCCGACGCGCGGCGCAACGAGATCCTCGGGCGCATCCGCGCCGAGTTGCAGGACGTTCCCGTCACCCGCGCCGTCGAGGACGAGCACGCCGAGGTGTGGGGCATCCGCATGCCGGGCGACCCCAGGCACCGCGTCTACGTGTGGATCGACGCGCTGTTCAACTACCTGAGCGCCGTCGACACGCCCGACCGCCGCGCGTTCTGGACGGGCGACATGGGCGACGAGGGCGTCGCGCCGGTGATCCACCTGATGGCCAAGGACATCGTGTGGTTCCACGCGGTCATCTGGCCGGCGATGCTCATGGCGCTGGGCGAGCCGCTGCCCACGACGGTGCTCGCGCACTCGTACTGGATCCGCGAAGGCCGCAAGATGAGCAAGTCGCTGGGCAACTTCCTCGACCTGCCCACGATCCGCGGGTACTGCGCGGCGTACTCCCGCGACGCGCTGCGCTGGTACCTGGCGACCCAGGGCCCGCTGGGCGCCACCGACGCCGACTTCGCCCACGCGCGGTTCGTCGAGGTCTACAACGCCGACCTCGCCAACGGCATCGGCAACGCGTTCAGCCGCGTGAGCAACATGATCGCGAAGTACTTCGACGGGAAGATTCCCGATCCGAAAGGCGTCACGAGCCACGCCGGGCACGACTGGGCCGCGCTGTCCCGCGAGTGCGCCGAGAAGACCCGCTCCGCGTTCGCGCAGAACAAACTTGGCGAGGCCCTGAGCGCGTCGATGAACCTCGCGCGCAAGGTCGACGGGTACATCAACGCCACCGAGCCGTTCAAGGTCGCAAAGGACGACTCGCGCCGTGACGAACTCGGGGCGATCCTCTACCACTGCGCCGAGGCGCTGCGCATCGCGTCGCTCGGGCTCGCTCCCGCGATGCCCGACAAGATCGGCGAGATGTGGTCGCGCATGGGTCTTTCCATCGACGGCGCCTACGCCGACCTCACGCAGTGGGGCGGACTCAAGCCCGGCGCGCCGATCGTAAAGGGCGAGGCGCTCTTCCCGCGCGCCGATGCGAACGCCGAGCCGCCCGCCCCGATCGCGGACGACGACGCGTGAGCGCGGCGCGCACGAGCCCGGCGCTGCGCGCGTGGCGGAGTTTCCGCCGCGGCGTGCTGATGTGCGGCGAGATCCCCCACAAGACCGGCGTCGCCGTCGACCCGCGCACGGGCGCAGTCGCGGCGCCGCTGCCGTCCACCCTGCTCGAATCAGGCGAGTTCGTCCTGTTCCTGCCCGAAGAGAGCGACGAGGCGTTGCAGGTCCTGCTCGTACAGCAGCCGGGCGAGGTGCACGAAGCGCTGCGGGATCGCTGGCTGATGCTCCACCTCGAACCGCCCCGCGGCGACGTGCGCTGGACGCGCTTCGAGGCCGAGAGCGCACGCCTGCTGACCGAGGTGATCGACCACGACGCGCTCGCGGCGTTCAACCCGCTCGCCGACGCCGAGCCGCGCCTCGTGAAGCGCGCCAACGCCGACAAGCCAGCGCTGCACGCCGCGTGCAGGCGCGCCACCGGGTCCTCGCTCACCGAACAGGTCTGCGTCGAGGTGAACCCGTCGGGGCTGCTCGTCCGGCACAAACTCGGCGTGACGCTGGCGCCGTTCGCGAACGAGGCGCAGGACGAAGCGTCCGCGCTGCGCGAGGTCGAGGCGCTGCTCGCGGGAGTGAACCCGTGACCGCGTACCGCGACGCGCACGTCCACGTGCACGCGCACGGGTACGAACTCTCGTGCGTGAACCTCAGCGACTGCCCGTCGCTCGAGGAGTGCCTTTCGCGCGTCGCGCACGCCGCGGCGTCCAAAGGACCCGACGAATGGGTCGAGTGCGTGTGCGCCCGTCCCGAGGGCTGGCGCGAGCGCCGCTGGCCAACGGCGGGCGAACTGCACGACGCCGCCGGAGCGCGACCGTGCGTGGTGCGCAGTTTCGATCACCACTCGCTCAGCGCGAGCGTCCGGGCGCTCGAGATCGCCGGCATCGGCCGCGACTCGTCGTTCGTCGGGGGCGTGGTCGTCCGCGACGCGGGCGGCGCACCGACGGGCGTGCTGCTCGAGGCGGCGTGCAGACCGGTGTGGGAGGCCGTGCCTGCCCCGACCACCGCGCAGCGCATCGAGCAGGTCCGCCTCGCGCTCGCCAACTTCCGCGCGAGGGGATTCGTCGAGGTGCACGACATGCTCGCGGAGCCGTGGCTCGGCGACGCGATCGCGGATCTCATCGAGCGCGGCGACCCCGACGCCTGCGCCATGACCGTGTGGCTGTACGCGCCGCCGGAGCGCCTCGATGCCGTGCTCGCCGCAAGCGGGCGCTGGCCGAGCGACCGCATGCGCGTCGCGGGCGGCAAACTGTTTCTCGACGGCACGGTCAACAGCCGCACCGCGTGGATGCTGCACGATTTCCGCGGGCCGATCCCCGGACACCCGCGCGT
>JBQLZI010000291.1:0-2995 GCA_052168195.1 Phycisphaerales bacterium | reverse complement strand
TATTACGCCGCCGACGCCGCGATCCACCGCGTCTGGGCGGGCGAACTCAACGAGTTCGTCTCCCTCGAACTCCTCGAATGGCAGCGCATCGCGCGCACGCGTTCGACCCTGCGCAAGGTCGAAGACGTCTTCGGGAACCCCGTCTACACCGACGAGCAGATGGCGACCTACCTCGCCCAGTTCGAGCGCGACTTCCTCGCCGACGCGAACGCCGGGCTTCGGGTCATCGACGCCACCGAGGGCGGCGCCCGCAAGATGCACGCCAACCCGTCGACGCTCGCCGCGTTCCTCGCCGAGCACGCGACGCGCGAACTGCCCGCGCTCCCGAGCCCGCACTCCAACACGGCAGCGTCCGGCGCAGCGGGCGTGGTCTCGCGCCTCCGCGAGGTCCGCCAAGGGGTCTGGCGCGTCGCGCGCTCCTGCTCCACCACCCACGGCGTGCTCACGCAGATGCTCGAGCACCACCAGGACCAGGAACGCGTCAACCGGCTCATCACGCAGGCCCAGCGGCTCGCCGAGGAAACCCGCGAGATCGGCGCCGCCTACGAACTCACCCAGCACTTCAACCAGGCGGGCGTCTTCAACCGCGCCCGCGCCGACCGCTCGATCGCCCTCGACGACCTCGACCCGCTCGCGCGGCAGCGACGGCAGATCGAGCGCGACGCCAAGAACGTCGAATGGCTCCGCGACGCAGCCGAATCCTTCGGCGCCGTGCTCGACCGCGCCTGCGCCGCCATCCAGTCCGGCGTGCGCCCGGCGCGCGACATCACCGCGCCGACCGCGAACCCGCTCCGCACCGCGTCCGACACCACGTCGAACGTCGCCGCGGTGCTGCTCGTGGGGCCTTCCGCGTTCACAGAGATCGCCGGGCGTCCCGCGCTCTCGCACACGCTCGAGCGGCTCGCCCGCTGCGCCCGACTCGACTCCGTCGCGCTGGTCACAGACGACCCGGAGTCGGTCAACCGCGTTCTTGAGAGCACGCCCGGCCTTCCCACACCCACGATCGTGACCGTGGATTCAATGCTCGCCGCCGCCGCGAAGACGCGCACCCTGGCCGGTCGCGCATGGGCGCCCTCGTGCTGGCGCGGCGGGCTCGGCGGGCTCACCATCTACGACGAACTCATCGACCCGCGCGTGGCGGCCCTCGCGCTCGAGCGCGTCAACGCGGATGCCGCGTTGCTCATCGGCGCCGACTGGCCGCTCCTCGACCCCGCCCTCTGCGACGAGGTGATCGCCCGCCACGAGGAGTCGCCCGAGCATCACCGGCTCGTCTTCACGCAGGCGCCCCCCGGGCTCTGCGGCTGCGTCGTCGACGCCGGGCTCCTCCGCGAGATCGCCGAGGGCGCCGACAAGGGCGGCGCGTTCGCGAGCATCGGAGGCGTGCTCGCCTACAACCCGCGCAGCCCCAAGGCCGATCCCATCGCCAAGCCCATCTGCATGCAGATCAACCCCGCCGTGCGCGACCTTCAGCGCCGGCTCACGTGCGACTCCGCGCACGGCGTCTCGCTGTGCGAGGCGTTGGTCGACCACGCAGAGGACTCGAGCGCGCTCGCGTCCGCGATGGAGTCGTGCACCGTGCGCTCCGCCGGCTCGTGCACCGCGACGCTCATCATCGACGATCGCACTTCAGCCGACGATGCGCTGGCCGCGATCCCGGTCGGCGTCGACGCCGTCACCATCGACGCGCGTTCATCAAGCGACCGCGGCCTGCTCGTGTCGATCCTCGACGCCCTGCGATCCCGTGTTCCGCACATCCACGTGCGCATCGAACCATCGAACGATCCTCGCGAAGACGGCGCGTTGCTCGCGCACGGCCCGTCGGTCGTCAGCGTCGAAATGCACGCCGACTCCGCCGAGGCGTACGCCGCTGCCACCGGGCACGATGGCTTCGCCGCCGCGCTCAAGTCGCTCGAGGCGCTCGCCAGCGCCGTCGCCGGCATCCCGTACGACAAGCGCCCGTGGATCGTCCCGCGGATGACCAAACGCGACGAGGCCGTGCACGATGTCGAATCGTTCGTTGACAAGTGGACGCTGGTCTTCGGCCACGCCGCGCTCGACCCGCGCACGGACGCGCCCGATTCGGCCCGCATCCGTGCGCTGCCCCTCCCCCCCGCCGCCGCGGCCCGCTTCGTCCGCGAACGGCGCGTCATCGACCTCCGCGAGCCCGACGCATGAAGCCCACCGTCGCGATCATCCTCGCCCGCGCGGGGAGCAAGGGCCTTCCCGGCAAGAACAGCGCGCCCGTCGCCGACCGCCCGTGCGTCGCGTGGACGATCGACGATGCGCTCGCCGCATCGAGCATCGATCGCGTCGTGGTCTCCACCGACTGCCCGGAGGTCGCGAAGGTCGCCGGCTCGATGGGCGTCGAAGTCGTCAACCGTCCCCCCGCGCTGGCGAACGACTCGGCGACTGTCGACGACGCCGCCCGCGATTGCGCGGTTCGTCTCTTCGGAAGCGAGCGGAAGGCGCTCGACAGCGTCGGCGCGTTCGTCATCCTCTACGCCAACGTGCCCGTGCGCCCCGCCGGGCTGCTCGATCGGGCCGTCGGCCTGCTTACGTCGACCGGCTGCGACAGCGTGCAGAGTTACGCGCCCGTGGGCAAGCACCACCCGTGGTGGACCGCGATCGTTTCCGGCGAAGGCGTCGTGCGCCCGTGGGAAGGCGACGTGCTCAACCACGGCGTGCACCGGCGCCAGGACCTGCCCCCCGCCCACATCCCCGATGGCGGCGTGATCGCGGTGACTCCCGCCGCGCTCTTCCTGCGCCTCGACGGTGCGGCGCCCGGTCCGCACGCCTTCTTCGGCATCGAGCGGCGCGGCGTGCTCACGAACGAGGGCGACGTCATCGACATCGATTCGCGCATCGACCTGCTCGTCGCCGACGCGGTCCTCCGGGATCGCGTTGGCGCGCCGAGGCGCACCGCGTGAGCACACGGACCATGCACATGGGCGCGCGCTCCCTCGGCCACACCGCCCCACCGTTCGTGATCGCCGCG
>JBQLZI010000290.1:0-3058 GCA_052168195.1 Phycisphaerales bacterium | reverse complement strand
CGACCGATCTCGATCCGCGCCTGAAACGAACGACGATCACCGTCGCGTGCGATGTCGACAACCCGCTGGCCCCCGGACGCGCTAACGGCGCAGCGCAGACCTTCGCGCCGCAGAAGGGCGCATCGCCCGATCAGGTCGCCGAACTCGAACGCGGGCTCGCGAGGTTCGTCGACATCCTGCGCGCGGCCGGCTTTCACCCCAGGCCCGACGCGCCCCACACCGGCGCGGCCGGCGGATTCGGCTTCGGCCTCGCGGCCGTGCTCGGCGCCGAACTCACACCCGCTGTCTCGCTGTTGCTTGACACACGAGCGTTTGCCGAATGCGACCTCGTCCTCACCGGCGAGGGACGCATAGACGCCCAGACCGTCCGCGGGAAACTGCCCGTCGCCGTCGCAAACGAAGCCCGCAAGAGCGGCGTCCCAACCATCGCGCTCGTGGGCTCCGTCGGCGAGGGCGCCGAAAAGACGCTCGATCCCGCCCACGCCTCGCGGCCGGGTGGTGAAACCGACGGCGGCCTCCTCGATTACCTGGTCATCACCCCCGAGGGGATGCCTCTTGACGACGCCCTGCGCCGGGCGCCGGAACTGCTCGAAGCCGCCGCGGAGAAAGCCGTTCGTGAGTGGCTCGGGCGCGCTCGCTGATCGGGGCTGCCGTGGTGCATGCGAAGCAGGCGCCACGCGGCAAGTCTCCGTGGCATGACTGCGCCGTGCCACGCCACCCAACGGCCTGACCCCTCCCGCCCCCGCCGCTACACTCCCCTCCCATGGCCATCCGCGACGAAGACATCGTGCGCATCTCGACGCCACCCATGACCCGCTCGGAGGCGGTCTACGTCCCCGAGGTCGTCAAGGGCTTCGGCGTCACGCTCCGGCACTTCTTCACCTCGTTCGGGCAGGGGAAGGTCTTCCCGGGCGGCAAGAACACGTCCCGGGCCCTCCAATACCCCGAGGAACGCCGCGACGACCTCCCGGTCGAAAAGGGCGGCATCAACGTCTCGAACTTCCGCGGGTTCCACCGCCTGAACCGCGACGAGCAGGGCCGCGTGAAGTGCGTCGCGTGCATGATGTGCCCGACCATCTGCCCGGCGAACTGCATCCACATCGAGGCCGCCGAATCCCCATGGGACGACCGCGAGAAGTACCCGGCGAAGTTCGAGATCGACGAACTGCGGTGCATCTTCTGCGGCATGTGCGAAGAGGCCTGCCCCGTCGACGCGATCGAACTCACCCCGGTCTACGACATCGTGGGGCTGACGCGCCAGGAGCTGATCTTCGACAAGGAGAAACTCCTGAACATGTACGACGTGACGGTCAATCGCAAGCCGATGTGAATCCGGGCAACGTGAAGGACCCTCCGAACCCGCCGGTTGGCGGGTTTTTTGCTTGGCGGCCGGGCCATCCTCCGCTAGTCTGGCAATTCAGGAGGAAATACGTCATGAAGACCGGGATCGCTGTTGTTCTCTCGCTCCTCGCCGCGCCGGGCGCACTCGCCGGGGTTCCGAACACCCTGCTCTACGCGCAGAACCCCGTGCCGGCGGCGGGATACGTGTCGTCGGTGTTCCCCGAGCCGGACTTCCCGAGCCAGCGCATCGCCGAGACGATCGCGCCGCCCTTCGGGCTGGTGCTCCCCGCGCGCGTCTACCGCATCGACTGGTGGGGCGGCGTGAATTCCGGGGACGGCTTCGACATCTCGAACATCGAGAGTTTCAACATCGTTGTCGCGTCGCAGTTCAACGGCGACATCCTCATGAACGAGACGATCTCGGTCGACGACATCACTTCGTCGCTCGAGTTCGACAACGTCGGCTCGCCCGATCCTGCGATCTACCGGTTCTCCTACCGGATCACCGAGAACCCGCCGCTGTTCGGCTCGGAGGCGGGGCTCATCTCCATCGCGGCGAACTACGTCGACGACTTCGCCGGGCAGCAGCGCTTCCTGTGGGCGCTCTCGGGAGAAGGCGACGACGAACTCTTCGTGAACATCGAGAACTCCGGGTATACCCCGCTGCAGTCGGGCACGCCCAACGTCGCGTACGCGCTGTACGGCTTCGTGCCGACCCCCGGCGCGGCCGCGCTGCTCGGGATCGCGGGGCTCGCCGCGTCGCAACGTCGGCGCTGAGCGACCCGAAAGAGGCCGAGCATGCGCGTCCCCTCGCATGTGTCGTTGACGCTATTAAGACGCTCTCCCGGAGGATCCCGCCATGCCCACACGCTCGCTCATGCTGTTCTCGCTCGCGATCTGCACTTCGCTCGCGTCCGCCGGCGCGACTCCCCAGGTGCTCTATCGCCAGTCGCCGGCACAAGGCGACGCGTTCGTGTCGTCTACGGCACTCGGAGGATTTCCCTTCGATGACCTGCGAACGGCGGACTCGTTCATGAACGACGGGGACTGGGCCCTGACGAGCGTGGCGTGGTGGGGCGGCGACGAAACGAACTCACCCGCGCCGCCGCTCGCCAACATTCAGTCGTTCGAGATCACGCTGTACAACCCCGCGTCGTTTAGCGACCCGACGCCCGGGAGCGTGATCCATTCCGAGACGGTCACGCTCGCCGCGACCAACCCTGTGGCAACCGGCGAGACCGTCGGCAGCGGCGGTGCACCGGAGTTCCGCTTCGAGCACGCGTTTGAATCGCCCGTGTTGCTCTTCTTCGACCAGACGCACCCGGTGTGGCTCTCGATCTCGGCGAACTAAGTTGACACCAACGGTGCGTTCGCCGAGTCATTCCTCTGGTCCGGGTCCTTCGAGGGCGATGACCTCATCGCATTCGACCGGTTCGACGGGAGTGGCTACGACCTCGGCGACTCGTCGCGTCGCAACGCGGCGTTCGAGCTGCGAGGGATTCTTTTCCCCGCGCCGGGGGCCGCAGCACTGCTGGGGATCGCAGGCATCACCGCGTCACGCCGTCGGCGCTGAGGGCGTCATCAGATCTTCCGCAGTTCCTCGACGAACGCCTTGGCCGCGTGCGCGACGGCGCCCGTCCAGTCCTTCTCGCCCTTGTCGAACGCGAAGATGACCGAGCGGCTCGCGGTGATCAGCGCGCCGCGCTGTTCCACGTGG
>JBQLZI010000289.1:0-3112 GCA_052168195.1 Phycisphaerales bacterium | reverse complement strand
ACCCGGGAGGGGGGTCGACCGATCTCCCTAGAATCCCCCGATGCTCTCCACACTCTCGTCCGCCTTCGACCTGCTGCTCGTCGTGCTCGGCTTCGGCTTCGTGATCCTCATCCACGAACTGGGGCACTTCCTCGCCGCGCGCTGGGCGGGCATCCGCGTCGACGCGTTCGCCATCGGCTTCGGCCCCGCGATCTGCTCGTGGCGAAAGGGGCTGGGCTTCCGCATGGGCTCGAGCGAGCGGGAGGTCATGCAGAAGTACGGCAGCCACCGCGTCAAGACGCTCGACGACGCCGGCGCCATCGTCGACACGGACGACGACCGCGAGGCGAACCTCCCCCCGAACATCTCGCCCACGGAGTACCGGCTCAACTGGCTGCCCTTCGGCGGCTACGTGAAGATGCTCGGACAGGACGACGTTGATCCGAAAGGCGCGACCTCGAAGCGCGCCCCCGACTCGTTCATGGCCAAGAGCGTCGGCAAGCGCATGGTCGTCATCAGCGCGGGCGTCATCATGAACGTCCTGCTCGCGGCGTCGCTGTTCGTGCTCGTGTTCATGATCGGGCTCAAGCAGGAGGCCGCCGTCGTCGGCACGGTCGCCGACAACTCGCCCGCGTCGGCCGCGGTCGCGCAGACCGAAGGCGTCGAGCCGGGCATCCGGCCGGGGGACCGCATCGTCTCGATCAACGGCGGCGCGACGCCCTCGTTCCAGTACGTCATGACCAACGTCGCGATGGCGCGGGGCGGGCGGCCGCTGACCATCACCGTCGAGCGCGACGGCCACGACGCGCCGCTCTCGTTCATCGCCACCCCGCGCACCAGCGACGCGACCGGCCTGCTCGAGGTCGGCCTGTGGCCCGCCAATGGCCCGGTGCTCACGCCCGTCGCCGAATACCCCGCGTCCATCCGCGAGCAGGTCCAGACCATCCGCGATCGCTCCGGCCTGGGCGACATCCCGGGCGGCTCGACGCTCGTCGCGGTCGACGGCCGGCCGACCGAACTGCCGGGCGAGATCGCCCGCGCCGCCGCCGCGTCCGAAGGCCGGCCCGTGCGCATCGCGTTCGACACGCCGTCGGGCGAGCGCGTCGAGGCGACGATCCAGCCCCAGCCGGTGTTCGCGCGGGCCGAGGTTTCGCCGTCGATCGGCGCCGGCCCGTTCTTTGAGTCCAACGTGCTCGGGCTGACGCCCGCGATGCGCGTCGAGCAGGCCCAGGCGCCCGCGCAGGCCGCGGGCCTTCGGGCGGGCGACGTCTTCGCGCGCATCGGATCGGTCGAGTGGCCGACGCTCGCGGCCGGCGTCAACGCCGTGCGCTCGAACGCGGGCGGCGACGTCGAGATCGTCGTGCTCCGCGGCGGCGAACTCGTCACGCTCACCGCGCCCGTCTCACGCGAGGGCACGATCGGCTTCCTCCCCGACGAAGCGCTGGGCGAGGCGATCATCGCCGCGACCGCGCCGGGCGCGCGGCCCGGCGTGTCGCTCGCGCCGCCCTCGATCAACGACGCCGAGAGCGAGAACGCCGCGGCGGACTGGCCGCCGACGTTCCCCGCCCAGTCGCTCAACCTGCCCCCCGGCGCGGTGGTCCGCTCGATCGACGGGCAGGCCGTGTCGTCGTTCTTCGACATCCACGCCGCGCTGCTGCGCGCCCGGGAGCGAGTTTCCGACGACAAAGGCGTCACCGTGACGCTGGCGGTCGAACTCCCGCTCGCGGGCGAGACGATCGCCGAGACGCACGAGTGGACGCTGACCGCGGCACAACTCGCGTCGCTGAAGCCCGTGACGTGGGAGAGCCCGATCGACGTGGCCCACTTCCTGCCGCTGATGGTCACGCGCAAGGCGGGCAACCCGATCGGCGCGATCGCGATGGGCGCCGTCGAAACTCGCCGCGTGATGGTGAGCGCCTACCTGACGATCGCGCGGCTGTTCCAGGGCAGCGTGAAGGTCGAGCACCTGAAGGGGCCCGTGGGCATCGCGCACATCGGCACGGTCGTCGCGAAGCGCGGCGTGATCGACCTGATCTTCTTCATGGCGATCATCAGCGTGAACCTCGCGGTGCTGAACTTCCTGCCGCTGCCCATCGTCGACGGCGGGCTGTTCGTTTTCCTCGCGTGGGAGGGCATCACGGGCAAGCCCGTCTCACCCAACGTGCAGGCGGCGACGGCGATGCTCGGGCTGCTGCTGATCGGCGCGCTGTTCCTGCTCGTGACGTTCAACGACATCACGAACCTGATCGGGGGGTGAGGACGCGAGGACGCCCTCGTCTTCTACGGTGTGCTTGATTTTGCCTGAATCGGTTACCCCCGTGCCGGCGTCAGCAGATTTTCCGGCGCCTGGAGCAGGTCGATCACGTGCTGGAGGAACCGCGCCGCCTCGGCGCCGTCGACCACGCGGTGGTCCGCGGCCAGCGACAGCGGCATCAACTTCGCGATCTTCAGCATCCCGTCCTTCACCACCACGCCCTCGCGCACGCGGCCCACGCCCAGGATCGCGACCTCGGGGTAGTTGATGATCGGCGTCGCGAAGCGGCCCGCGTACGAGCCGACGTTGCTGATCGTGAACGTGCTGCCCATCAGCATGTCGCGGGGGATCGAGCGGTCGCGGGTCATGCGCGCCAGGTTGTCGATCTCGCGGGCGATCTGCAGCACGCCCATGCGGTCGGCGTCGAACATCACGGGCACGGTCAGGCCGTGGTCGGTGTCGGCGGCCACGCCGATGTGGGCCGAGCGGTGCCGCAGGATCTCGCCCGCGTCGTCGTCGACCGTCGCGTTGAGCGAGGGGTAGGACTGGAGGGCGCGGCAGACCGCGGACACGACGAAGGGCAGGAAGGACATCTTCTCGCCGCTGCTGGCGGCGGTGCGCTTGCGCACCGCGTCGAGGGTGGTGACGTCGGCCTCGTCCATCACGTTGAAATGGACGGCGGTGTTCACGCTCTCGCGCAGGCGGTTCGCGATGGTCTTGCGCACGCCGCGGAACGGCACGCGGGTGAGTTCGCCGGGCGACGAGGGCGCCGCGGGACGGGGGCGTTCGGGCACGCTGGTGGCGAGGACCGGCGCGGTGTGCGACTCGCGGCGCTGCACGGGGGCGTGGCGCTCGACGACCTCGGGCTGCTCCTGGTGG
>JBQLZI010000288.1:0-3114 GCA_052168195.1 Phycisphaerales bacterium | reverse complement strand
CACTTTTTCTACCTCGCGCAATTCTGCTCCGTGAACCTCGGTGATTGGCTTCCCGCGGCGTATTGCGAAACTCAATGCGGAGTTCCGATCCCCGGCTGCATCCCGCATCCCGGATTCGAAATCGGCGACGCCGTCTCGCCGCCCATCCAGAACTGGTTTCGCCTCGCCGCCGAAACAACCGCCGACGGTCAGGTGAATTACCTGCTCGACCTTCTGGATGGTTCTCCGGAATCGACGATCGCTTCCCACTTTGTGACAAACTCACCGTACTTGGATCGCATCGCGTGGAACGCGTCGTATGAGGCCCAAGACGAGTTCATGCTCGTCGACAACATCGAGGCGTCGGGACCGCTCTTCC
Source organism: Phycisphaerales bacterium (assembly GCA_052168195.1). Lineage (GTDB taxonomy): Bacteria > Planctomycetota > Phycisphaerae > Phycisphaerales > UBA1924 > JAHBXC01. The sequence goes on along the minus strand of JBQLZI010000288.1, from coordinate 2,756 downwards.
AGATGGCCGATCCCCCGCCGCTCGACTGTCCGTACCTCGACGACATCGAATGGCTCCCGCTCCAGCTCGTACGCGGCCAGTCGACGCGCTGGATCGCCGATCCTTCCGCGGCCTCGCACGTTGTCGATGACGGCTTGCAGGGCAAAGTCATTCGGCAGTTCAACGAGATCTCCTCCAACAACCGGTACCGCTGGAGTTTCGCGACGTATCTGCCCGCTTCGAACGCGACGGCGTCCAACGACCTCGTCGTCACCGTCAAAGTCGCAACAACCGAGACCACTGTTCGCGGTTTGGCGCTATTTAACGGAGAGAACGTCGCTGCACGAGTGTTCTTCGGCCGCGACGACGGTTCGGCCGCGCCTGGGTGGTTCACTCCGCGCGTCTATGTCCAGACCAATCCCGATTACGACCCATTCGATCCGTTCTTGGTCGATCCGTATCTCAATATCCCGATCGTCGGCGTCGATGTCGCGGACACGCACTACGACTGGCAAGCCAATAGCGACTACCGAACACTTGAACTGCGCCAGAGCGCGAGCGGCGCGATGCGAGTCTCGATCGACGGCCAGCGCATCTATACCGGCGCCGGCGCCCTCTCGAACTCGATCGATGCTCTCGTGTTTGAATCCGAGAACAACGCGCTCGGAGTCGGGGCCTCACTGCGTATTGATGATGTCACGCTCGTGTGCGACGCGCCCTCCTGCGCCGCCGACTTCAACCTCGACGACACAATCGACTTCGCCGATCTCAACAGCGTCCTCTCCAACTTCGGCGCCTCCGCCGCCGACTTCGCCGAAGGCGACGCCAACGCCGACGGCGTGGTCAACTTCAACGACCTCAACGCCGTTCTCGGCGCCTTCGGGCAGTCCTGCGACTGACGCGCCGTCGCCGCCCCTTCCCGCGATTTCCCTTGCATCCCCGCCGCCCCGCGGTAGTCTGAGAACGTCCGCGGCCATCCCGCCGCGCGCCTCAACCAAGGGGGTTTCCCATGCCGAACGCTTCCGTGCTCGTCGCCGCCGTCGGCGTTGCGCTTTCCTCCACCGCCCTCGCGCAGTTCCGCGCCGCGGACCCGCTCGAGACCCGCGTCAGCGAAGCCCGCGCCCTCGAAACCACGCCCCGCGGCGGCATGCTCGACTGGGCCGGCGAGTTCTCGATGACCGACAACCTCGAGAACTTCCCCCTCGGCCGCCTTTTCATCGACGCCCCCGTCTCCGCCGACCCCACCGCCTTCACCGCCCCGCCCGGCCTCATCTGGGGGCCCAACGCCCTCTCCGGCCAGGGCGTCCCGACCAACCCGCGCGAGTGGACCAGCGTCGTCGACCTCGCAAACGAGCCCGTCGGCCCCGCGAACACCTCCCGCGGCCTTCGCATCCGCACCGACGTCGCCCAGAACCCCGGCGGCTTCTTCGTGGGCATCCGCCACGAGTGGCCAATCCTCCTCGGCGTCGACGGCGACACACCCGTCCGCCTTCACGCGGACTTCTTCGCCACCTCGCTCGGGCAGCTCTATACCTTCGAGGCCGTCGACACCGGACTCTCCAACCTCATCTCCGCGCGCCTCCTGTGGGGCGGCGACTGCGAAGCGCACGAACTCGAAATCAACTGCGTCGAACTCGCGCCCGCCGGCGACCTCAACGCGTTCGTCTTCCTCAGCGACTGTCTCGGCGCGCGTTGCTTCGGCTCGCAGTTCTGGCCCGCCCGCTACTGCGCCACCCGTTATGGCAACGCGGTGGAAGGGTGCGAGCCGCCGCCGTTTGCGAAGATCGGCGACATCGTCCGCCCCGCCGTCGGATCGTGGTTCCAACTCGGCTACGAGATCAGCCCCGAAGGCACGCGCTCCCACACCATCGACTACATGGACGGAACCGGCCCGCACCGCTTCGCCATCGACGCGTGGTTCATCGGCTCACCCTACGTCAACCGTCTCTCCGTCAACACCAGTTTCGAAGACGCCGACGCCCTGCTCTACGTCGACAACATCGCCGCGTCCGGCGCGGGCGGCGTGCTCCTCGACCAACCCGACTTCGACTGCCCCTTCCTCAACGACGCGAACTACCTGAACGAAGGCCTCCTCGCCGGCCAGTTCCAGGACGCGCTCGTGGGCAGCCCGGGCTTCCCCGACCGGCCCACCGCGTACGTCGTCCCGCGCCACAACGGCGCGCCGGGCGACCTCGCCATCGCCATCGATCCCGACGAAACCCCCGGCCCGCAGACCGGCCTCGCGCTCCAGGCCTTCGTTCCCATCGCGAGGGCCGAGGAGTTCGACATCGACATCTCGGTCGAGGTGCGCCACGACAACTCGCGCCGGCGCGAAATCGCGCTCCGCGCATCCAGCAGTTCTTCCAGCGCAGGCACGATCGTCCTCAGCCACCCCGCCCAGCCCAACATCCAGGTCGCCGGCGGCGAAGGCGTGCAAATCCTCGACGCGCAGTGGCCCAGCGACAACGAGTACCACAGCCTCACGCTCCGCGTCAGCAACAACGGCGCGATCCGCGTCTCCATCGACGGCCAGCCCGTCGGGACCGCCGCAGGCGTGCTCTCCAGACCACCCGTGGTCAACTTCCTCGAATTCCGCTCCGTCCGCGGCGGGCTCTTCGAGATCGACAACGTCGCCGCCGGCTGCGGCCTCGACTCCTGCGCCTCCGACGTCAACCTCGACGACGTCACCAACTTCGCCGACCTCAACGCCGTCCTTTCCAACTTCGGGCAGACCGGCGACGCCGTCCCGGGCGACACCAACCTCGACGGAACCGTCA
>JBQLZI010000287.1:0-3134 GCA_052168195.1 Phycisphaerales bacterium | reverse complement strand
CCCAACTTCACCGACCAGCCCCAGATCGCCAACGCCGCCAGCGACCTGCTGATCGAGATCTTCGGGGTCCAGGGCCAGCACGTCCGGGCGGCCGTCGGCTCGATTGCCCTGCCCCTCAACGTGCCCGTCGAGATCGAGTTCCTCTTCCAACTCCGCACCGAGCAGCCGGGGATCCCGTCGTGAGCGAGCAGCCCAAAGTCGGAACCGCCGGCTGGATCGACCTGACCGTTCCTGAGGCCGACACCATCCGCGAGTTCTACGAGAAGGTCGTGGGGTGGACGAACCAGCCCGTCGACATGGGCGGGTACAGCGACTTCTGCATGATGCCCCCGGGCAGCGAATCCCCCGCCGCCGGCGTGTGCCACGCGCGCGGGGGCAACGCCGACCTCCCCCCGGTCTGGCTCGTCTACTTCGTCGTCGAAGACCTCGACGCGAGTCTGCGCGAGGCCGAAGCCCGCGGCGGCCAATCGCTCCGCCCCGTCAAGACGATGGGCACATCGAAGTACGCGGTGATCCGCGACCCGGCCGGCGCAATCTGCGCGCTCTTCCAGCCGTGACCTCTGCCTCCTTGCAGAGGCGGGTCCAACTCAACCTTTGGAGTTCGGGAACGGGTCCACGAGCGTGTGGTCCGGGCTCCACTGGGGGATCTTGTCGCCCAGTTCGTCGTAGTTGGGGTGGTCGGGCTGGAGCCGCTCGGCGCTGCACCGGATGTGCCAGGAGTAGTTCAGTTTCTCCTGGATCAGCCCCATCATCGCGGCGATGTGCTCGCCGTCGCGCTCGAGATCGAGCACGCCCGCCTCGACGTCGTCGATCAGCACACCCGCCTGCACGACCATCCAGCCGAGCATGAACAGGAAGTCGTCCTTCTTCTGTTGCTCTGGAGTTTTCATCAGCCGCCGAACGCCTTCTTGTAATCCGCGAGGAACTTCTCGAGCCCGATGTCGGTGAGCGGGTGCTGCATCAACTGCTTGATCACGCTCATCGGCACGGTCGCGACGTCCGCGCCGGCAAGGGCGCAGTCGACCATGTGCTTGGGGTGGCGGATCGACGCCGCGAGGATCTTGGTCTCGAACCCGTAGTTGTCGTAGATCGCGCGGATGCGGTGGATGAGGTCGATGCCGTCCTCGCTGATGTCGTCGATGCGGCCCAGGAACGGCGAGACGAGGAATGCGCCCGCCTTGGCGACGAGCATCGCCTGCATCGGCTGGAAGCACAGCGTCATGTTGGTCGGGATGCCCTCGTCGGTGAGGGCCTTGCACGCCTTCAGCCCGTCGACGGTGCTGGGCAGTTTGACGACGATGTTGTCGGCGATCTTGGCCCGGTCCTTGCCTTCCTTGATCATCGCCTTGTGCTCGGTCGCGATGACCTCCGCGGACACCGGGCCCTCGACGATCTCGCAGATCTCGGCGAGGCGCTTGCCGTAGTCGACCTTCTCCTTCGCGATGAGCGAGGGGTTGGTCGTCACGCCGTCGAGCACGCCGAGATCGTGGGCCTCCCGGATCTCGTCGAGGTTGGCGGTATCGATGTAGAGTTCCACGTGCGCTCGCTCCGCGTTCGGGTGGGATCGTCCTTCGGGCGCGGGCGTTCCGCGCTCGCCGGGATCCTACGCGGGCGAACCGGGTCAGGAGACGAGCAGCACGATGTTCAGCGCGACGCTGGCGATCGCCGCGAGCAGGATGACCTGCACGATCGGGTGCGCGAAGGGCGAGGGGGCGCGGGTCTTGTCGCGCTGGATCTCCGCCTCGGCGGCCTGCACCTGCTGGAGCACCGCGGTCAGCGACTCGGGCTTCCCGCCGCCGAGCGAGCCACGGGCGTGGACGGGCTTCTCGCCGTTGCGCACGGCGCGGAGGTCCTCGAGCAGGTCGGTCGCGTTCTGGTGCCGCTCGTCGGGGCGTTTGGCCATCATCATCTCGATGACCTCGCTGACGTCGGCGCTCAGTTTCGGGTTCACGTGGTCCGGCGCGGTCAGCGCCGTCTTCAGGTGCGCCCGCATCACGTCGTTGGGGTCCTTGCCCTCGAACGGCACGCGGCCGGTGAGCATGTGGTACAGCGTCGCGCCGAGCGAGTAGATGTCCGCCCGCTGGTCGACGTTCACCTCGCCGCGCACCTGCTCGGGCGAGATGTAGTACGGCGTGCCGAACGCCTTGCCCGCCTCGGCTTCGGCGGCCTCGCGATCGGAGATCGCGCGGGCGAGGCCCATGTCGGCGAGTTTCACGACCCCCGACTTGGAGATCATGATGTTCTTGGGCTTCACGTCGCGGTGCACGAGGCCCTTCGCGTGCGCGTGCTCCAGCGCCTCGGCCACTTGGATGATGATGTCCAGCGCGCCCTGCTCGGTGAACCGCTTCTTCTGCACGATCTGGTCGTAGACCGTCGCGCCCTCCACGTACTCCATCACGAAGTAGTGGAATTCGCCCGCCTTCCCGACGTCGTACGCCTGCACGATGTTGGGATGGTTCAATTGGGCGGCGGCGCGGCCCTCGGCGTAGAAGCGGTCGATGAAGTCCGGGTTGTTCGAGAACTTCCGCGGCAGCACCTTGATCGCGACCAGACGGTCGAGCGACAACTGCCGCGCCTTGAACACCGTCGCCATCGCGCCGGCGCCGAGTTTCCCGAGAATGGTGAAGCCGGGGATCGCCTGCCCCTTGCGCTCCGCCTCGGCCTGGGCGCGGAGCCGCTCGAGTTGGCGCGCGGTGATGACCTGCCGCGAGACGAGCAGTTCGCCCAGCGTGGTGCGCGCCGGCTCGGGCTCGCCCGCGGCGGACCGCTGCTGCGTGAGCGCGCGGGCGTGCTTCTGCGCCTCGACGACTTCTTCGTTGGTCGCGAAGTTCTGCTCGACAACGAGCCGCGCCAGGATGCTGTCCGATCCGCCCGCGACACTGGACCCCGAACCCGCCTTGCTCGCGCCCGACCTGCTCGCGCCCGCCGACGCCGAAGCGCGCGAGGCGCCGGCCGACGACGATTCGCCCGCGAGGCGCATCGACGGGTCTTCGGGCTGTGTCGGGCGCTCGGCCATGTGCTGCTGAGTCTGTTCCGTCGGGGGGCTTCCGGCAACCCCGCGGGATGCGTCGCCGACGAGCCGGAGCGTCGGTGCTCCGTCGCGGGGGGGCAGGCTATCGACACCCTCGGAAGGG